>NZ_FRBE01000062.1 GCF_900142535.1 Fibrobacter sp. UWEL | reverse complement strand
GATTAGGCAAGTCCTTTTCTGTAAATTCATGCGCAAAAAGCGGATTTTCCCATCTCCTTCTCGGTTAAGTAAGCTTTATCTTCCATCCATTCATCGTGTTGTTCCATTAGTAGCGACCCTATGAGCCGTTCGCAGGATTCCGGATTCGGGAATACGCCAACGACCTTCGTCCGCTTCTTGATTTCCTTGTTCAGCCTTTCAATGCAATTTGAAGTCCTGACTCTGCGCCACCAGCCCTCATTGAAGTCGAAGTAGGTCATGGATTCCTCCGCATTATTTTCCAGCCATTCGGCGAACTTGGAATGTTTCTTCGTGTCGTTCCAATATTGGACCGCACCTCGCAACGCCATCAACGCGTCGTCCTTGCAGCAATGAGAAAAGATGTTGCGCATGGTCCTGGAGATTTCCTTTCGTTCTTCTTGTTTCCTTGCGTAAGACTGCGCGTTTTGGCAAAGATGGAAATAACATCGCTGCCACGGAATTGCAGGGAATACGCCCACTCTCGCCGCCTTCATGCCCGGATGGTCGTCGCTCACGATCAGCTTGACTCCATGCAGCCCACGGTTCACAAGACTCGTGAAAAACGTCCTCCAGTGAACCTCGGCCTCGCTTGTGGAAACCGACATCCCGATTACCTCACGCTTGCCGGCTGCGTTGATTCCTATGGCCTGCAATACGGCAGCATCTACGACGGAACCGTTCATGCGGACGCGTTGATATTCCGCATCCACGTAGAGCACAGAATAGCATCCAAGGGGCCTTTCCTTGAACAGTCTGATTTCCTCATCAAGCGTCTTCGCCGCATCGGAAACCTGCGTGGAACTGACCTCCAGACCGCACATCTTCTCAAGGATGTTCTTTACCTTGCGAGTGGAAACTCCCTGCACATACATCTCGGCCATGGCGATTGTCAAAGCCCTTTCCGAGCGTAAGCCCTTCTGCAAGGCCTGTGGGTAGAAGCCGCTGTTCCGAGTCTGCGGGATGGCAAATGTGACCTGCCCGGACCGCATATTAAGAGTCTTGGGTTTGAAACCGTTCGCGTAATCCA
>NZ_FRBE01000061.1 GCF_900142535.1 Fibrobacter sp. UWEL | reverse complement strand
GATGCGTTCTTGACCTGTAAACGAGAGTAGGCGTCTGCGATAGCCTTGTCGGTTGTCTTGGGGGCAGATGTCGCGCTGGCTGAAGTGGCGATGAGTTTGAGCCATTCCGCTTCAGGGGTGTTGCGTGCCGCCTTGTACTTCGTGAGATCGATGATAATATACCTTTTTTTCGTGTAGATGGGAAGAGCCTTTGGATTGCCTATATCGGAGAGTCTGAATAATCCTAGTTCCTCTCGATAGGATTTGCTGAAGGGGACTTTGAAATTGCACAGCCAAATAGAATAGGTCTCTGGCATAAGATAGGGATGTACATTCTTTTCTCGTTTAGGACGCCCCTTGTCAAAACTGATTTTTGAGTTGATTTCCAGCAGCGAGGAATACAACTCGATGCGATCGAGGAAATCGGTGTGTCCCGCTCGTTGCATTTCAAGGTCTATGAACTGTTTGTTCTTCAGTTTGGCGTGGATGTCAAATCGTACGATTTCGGAACCTTCTCCGGAATCAAGCTTGACGGTGACCTTCTTAGGTCGAGAGATGGATACAATTTTTGTTGCATCTGGCAAGTGAAGGATTGCGTTCAAAAAGTGTATCAGCGCACTGTCTACTGAGAAAAGCATCTTGAATACACGATCGAGGGTTGCATCCAGGAATGTCTTTTTCCGGATGATTTCTATTTGTTGTTTGATCTTTGCTTTATTTGTCATATCCATGTCCCGCTGCGCGGGGAGCTGCGAGATGGAAAAGGCCCCATCTATATATATACACGATGGAAATGACTGAAAATTTCCGTTTTGACGAAAAATTTTCAAAGTTTTACAAAAAACGGCGGGGAATGCGCTTTCACGCAGTGGAAATGCATACTAAATGGGGATTGGCTGCGCTTTAGTATGCATCAAAAAATGGGGAAAATTTTAGGGGTACATACTAAATCGCTCAAGTTGTCTCTTTAGTAGGTACTCCATCTGGATTTTTGAGGATGTAAACGCCCCCTCAGGCGCATTTCAGGTTGATTTCGGGTTGCTCTCGGGATGCGCGTACATACTAATCCGCTCCGAAGGAGCGTTTAGTATGCATCACCTCAAGATGT
>NZ_FRBE01000060.1 GCF_900142535.1 Fibrobacter sp. UWEL | reverse complement strand
TCAGCCTAAAGCACCGCGTACACTTGCCAAAAGCAGGATGACGAACTAACTTTGAATTAAATCACCCGAGCGGACATATTGCCTGAAAATTGCCGTATTCCCATAGACATGTCGAGCACATTTTCGATATCGGACATAACCTCCATGGAAATTGGACAAGGTGAATTAGCTGGCACAAAAGTCATCCGAACCTATCACCCGAATTATTTTCATGGTGGAAACAATCCAAATAGACCTCGCAAAATGATGGAAAGGGAAAAACGAGGACCATACAAGGAATTGATTTTTAAGTTTTTAAGGGACAATCTTTAAATTTTGATACTTCTTTACACAAGGTTGCTATTTCATTGAAGAAAAGCATTTTTGGCGCCTCGCTTAAGGATAAGCTAGATATTAAGACCACAACCAAATAAAAAATGTGATAATCTATTGCGCCGAACCAGTCGACAGATTAAAATAGCCCTCGCTACATTGCTAAGCAACTGGATAAGTCATGCACAGCTTTATGATAATTCAACAAGAATAACAGTCAAAAATAATAACTATTCTGCATCTTCTCTTTGTCGATTATCATTATTTCGTGACGAGTAACAAACAATTTTGTTTTTGAAAACAAATTGAATATCGCAGAGATAATAATTCCATATTTGGAAAGCATAGTTTTTTCGGCTAGCGCCTAAAGAATCCACCTCATTAACAAGAACCGGCATTGGATTAAATATCAAAGAACGTTTATCAAAAGCACTAACTTCATCCTCTTGTATTGAAGATGTAATTTTCTTTCTGTAAAATCAATAATTCATGAAAAAAGGCCCGTTTAGGGCCCTATAAACAAAAAGTGGAGTTTCCACATCCTATTTTTGGTTTTGCGACAAATCAAAAAGGAATCAATTATGGAAAACTCCGAAAACAAATATAGTTTCGACCCGACAATTTTGAAAGCCCTAATCGAGCAGGGACCCGACTTTCTGATGGATCTTTTCAGACTCGCCATGAACGAGGCCATGAAATTGGAACGGGAGAACTTCCTAAATGCAGGGGCTTACGAACGCTCCAAAAATCGTTTGGATTACGCGAACGGTTTCAAACCCAAGACTCTTAATATGCGGTCCGGGCAGGTCACATTTGCCATCCCGCAGACTCGGAACAGCGGCTTCTAC
>NZ_FRBE01000059.1 GCF_900142535.1 Fibrobacter sp. UWEL | reverse complement strand
GATGAATGGATGGAAGATAAAGCTTACTTAACCGAGAAGGAGATGGGAAAATCCGCTTTTTGCGCATGAATTTACAGAAAAGGACTTGCCTAATCCAAACTTAACAAGCTTACGAAAATATTCACGTTCAGCTCCTATAAGGTCCATCGCCTCAGCAACGTGTTCAATTCCAGGCTCAGACAAGCCGCTCTTTCCATCACAAACGACCTTCAGATAGTTAGGCGATGTAAATCCACTATTTTTCGCGAATTCTCGCCATGAAAAAGCAGAAGTTCGCTTTTTCCACAAGTAGTAATCGTTCATATAGGAACGATAATCATCATATTCAAATATAGATTTCATTTCAAAACAAATATACTCATGAACTTCTCTCTAAAGAATCAATTTTCCATACAAAATCTGAGCATTCAAACGCGTTTGTATCATAAAATGTATAATAAAAACCGTGGTGAAAATCACCACGGTTTCTTAGCAAAAAAAATAGTTTCAAGTTTAGCTACGGGGTAAGAAAAATCCCTTAATGCAATTCATATTACGGAGGCAAACCTGAATATGATTCTTCTTACGGATTTCTGTACCTTTATAAGCAACGTCACCTTCATAGAACGCTCCACGAACGGAATCATATCTAATGGGATCTTCAGCCTCTTCAAAGGATTTAAAGCCTTCACCTAACCATTCATGATTAGCAGTACTCAAATTCACTTGCTTTGGGATGTTAACCAAATTGAGTCCGTTCTTTTTTTCACATCCATGAAAGCCAATATAAAGATTCGGACGTTCTAAATACAGATTTTGCATGCATACCCCCAAAATAAATTTATTTTGATGCTGCAACTGGACGGTAATTCTTGCTCAGTTTACCCGATTTGGTTATAATACCTGCTCTCAAAAGGCGCTGATGTGCAACCTCCGTCGCCACGAATATACACTAATTTTCCCCAAAAGGTTGAACGAGAGAAAGAAGCAGGGCGTTGCGGGGCGGCGTTTGAGCCCCGCAGTGGGGGTAGCGGAAGACCCGGCCGGGCGGGTTTCGAAACTTTATTCCCGAAGGGAATGATTATAGGGGCGGGGCCGGGGCTGTAGCGAGGGGGAGACCTCCCCCACCACCTGCGAACTGGTTTACAAGAACGCTAAGGCAGAACTCTGCGGCCGCCGCAAGTTCGGTCTCATCAAGTACGTGATGGCCCTCATGAATGGCGCTCGTCTCGGTATCGCTGCACAGGCAGTGGGTATCAGCCAGGCTTCCTA
>NZ_FRBE01000058.1 GCF_900142535.1 Fibrobacter sp. UWEL | reverse complement strand
TATAATGGTTCACTTTTTTCAACAGAAAAATTTGCATTCTTAGTTGAACTTGTTTGACTTAGGCAACATTGCCCAAACGAACCTTCTTGAAATATACATCCGATGGGGTGTTCCAGTCAAGGGAAGAATGCAGTCTTACGTCATTATATCGTACAAAATACTCTTCTAGACCTTTTCTGCACTCTGCCATTGTTTCGTAGCCCTTGATATAGACGTCCTCCTGTTTCAGCGTTCTCCAAAATCTTTCCACGAAAATGTTGTCATAGGCTCTTCCCTTGCCGTCCATGCTCAGTTTCGTTGGGCATTCTTTCCAGGTGAATATGTCGGTAAATTGCTTCGATGTGTACTGGCTTCCTTGATCCGTATTGAACACTTCCGGCCAGCCGTATTTCTGGATGGCTTCACGTACGGCGTCCTCGCAGAAGTCCGTCGAGAGCGTTGTCGAAAGTCTCCACGACAGAATCCGGCGGCTATACCAGTCGATAACCGCAGTCAGGTAGGCGAAGCCGTTCTTGAGCCGGATGTACGTAATGTCCGTACTCCACACCTGGTTTACGCGGGTGATTGCAACGTTGCGTAGTAGATATGGGAACGCTTTGTTCATCTTGTTTGGGAACGACAGATTCGGCTTGGGATAGATGGCCGCAATCTGCATGATTTCCATGAGGTGACGGATTAAACGTCGTCCGACTTCAATGCCGTAATACTTCTTCAGGTTTGCCTGAAGCTTGCGCTGTCCTGACGTCGGATCCAATGTGTACAGTTTGTCAATCCGTTCCATAACCATGAGCTTGAAATCGGAGAATTTTGGTTCGTAGTAATAGGAATTGCGGCTGATGCCGAGCAAGTCGCACTGATGTGAAATCGTATTGTCGGCGTCGTCCGGATCCACCATTTCCACCCTTACAGCAACCCCAATTTCCTCAAGTTTTTTTTTAAGAAATCGATGTCCATCTCCTTGCGGCCGATGACTTTGTGGAGCTCGTCGCGTTCCTGTTCGAGACGTTCGATTTCCTTGCGTTCCTCCTTCGGACCGGCAAAAATACTTGCCGCGTTTTGGAGAAAGAATGTCCTCCATTGGCAAATCTGATTCGGGTGGACGTCAAACTCGGAGGCTAGTTCCGCAAGCGTCTTATCCTCGCGAAGAGATGCCAGGACGACCTTGGTCTTGAAAGCATCATCAAGAACCCTACGGGTTCTCTGAGACGTTGCGTTGATGCTTTCCTTGCTGCTTGCCGGTTTAGATGTGTTGTTTTTCATTTTTCGATTCCTTTT
>NZ_FRBE01000057.1 GCF_900142535.1 Fibrobacter sp. UWEL | reverse complement strand
TTCACACGCCACTTCGCTGCGGCTCGACCATGCCATAACGCAAGCGTTCTGGCGAGGCACTCGCCTTGCTTCAGTTCTGGAGACAACGAACGGAGTAACCGAGGTTCTTACTGTGGTAGTCCATGTAGGCATACTCGTAGTAGTAGTACAAGCGCATGAAATAGGCGTAGCTGCTAGCGTCCTCGCTAGCAGACCAGAAGCTGGCGTGGTTGCCGGCATCGCGGAAATAGCCATTGTCGTTCCTGCCGCCAGCAGGGAGCGCGGAGAAGCCGTAGGTATCCGTTCCGTTGCCATTGCCGGACCAGCCACTGCCCGACTTAAGAGCCTTACCAGCAGCGCTGGAACCACCAACAGCCTTGAACAATGTTTGCCATTCGTCGTATGTTGGCAAATGCCAGCCGCTGGGACACACGCCTTGAACAACTGTCGGCAGCGTACAGGTCTCACCATAACCGCAGGTCTGAGGATTATCAGCATCATTTGCCAAGGCAACAGAGTCAATGGCTGCTGCCCAGGTGTAAAGGCGACCGGTTACATCACAATTTTCGGCCTTATCGTCATAGCACCAGGACTTACCCTTCAGGCTCGGCATTTTTGTAGAATCGGCATAGTTCAGGTTCTCGGCCATCCACACCTGATCACCGATCTTTACGGTCTTATAGGTCTTATTGTCGCGTTTATCAGTCATGGTGCCGTAGGTGATTTCCGGGTTCAGAAATTCATCCTTCGTCATATCAAAAAGACCGCGACTGCTGCTGGATTCCGGGTCGGAGCCCGGAATGACACTGGAGGAACTAGACCCTTCGACTTCGTTCAGGGTGACACTTGAAGAAGAACTGGATTCAATCGATGACGAAGAATTTACAGAGCTAGAAGACTTTTCGCTACTAGAGCTAACTACACTGCTACTGGACATCGGGTCGTCCTTCTTGCTGCTGGAAGAGCCTGGGTTGACAGAAGAAGAGGAACTGCCCGGCTTGACACTCGACGAGGAATCGTCGCCGTCCGTTTCGTCATCGGAAATCCATTTGCCGTCTTCGCAGATGTAGGCGGTCTTTTCATCCTTCACGTAGGCGGTAGCGCCCTCACGCTTGCCGCTGCAAACAGGCAAGTCATCGAAAGTCGCAACAACCAAATCGGCCTCAGAAACGGAACCATTTGCAGAGGTCCCGGAATTGGACTCGCCGTCACCGCAGGCCCAAAAGGCCAACGGGGCACAAAGCAGCGGAAGCATCAGCGAAATCTTTTTACGCATATAAAACTCCTAGGGTAAAATTATAATGGTTCACTTTTTTCAACAGAAAAATTTGCATTCTTAGTTGAACTTGTTTGACTTAGGCAACATTGCCCAAACGAACCTTCTTGAAATAT
>NZ_FRBE01000056.1 GCF_900142535.1 Fibrobacter sp. UWEL | reverse complement strand
GTGGACTTGTTGATTTTTTAATAGAGGGTTTCTCATAAACCATATTCATTATTTGTTGGTATAAATATACACTCTTTTTCGTATTGATTAAAAAAAATTATGCGCTAAGTTTCTGCAACCGGTAGGCAACCGGGCTCATGTACCCCAGGCTGCTGTGCAAACGCTTGCGGTTGTAGAACAGTTCGATGTACTTGAAGATGTCCTCCCGGACCTCGTCCATGCCTGCGTAGGTTCGACGATAGATCAACTCCTTCTTCAAGCTGGCGAAGAAGCTCTCCATCGCGGCGTTGTCGTACGGGCAGCCCGGCGCGCTCATAGAAGGCTCTATGCCAAAGTCATTAAGCATATTGCGATACCCGCGGCTGCTGTACTGCGTGCCGCGATCCGAGTGGAAAACGAGGTTCTCGTGCTTGCCGCGGTTAACCACGGCGTTGCCAAGGGCTTCCTTCACCAGTTCTGTATCGATATTCTTGCTGATGGCATACCCGATGACTTCCTTGTTGAATAAATCCAGGACCACGGCCAGGTAAACCCAGCCGAGGTTAGTACGGATATACGTGATATCGCCACACCAGTACTGGTTCAGGCCGAACGGTGCGAAATTACGTTGTAGCAAGTTCTGCGCATACATCCCGTCGCTCTTGCCCGGCCTGTAAGGCTTGAACTTCTTCACCACGACGGAGTAGAGGCCGTTCTCGCGCATGATACGGCGTAGTTTGTACTCGTTGATGTCTACGGAACGGTCGTTCAGTTCCCTCAGGAGCTTTGTGCAGCCGTAGATGCAGAAGTATTCCTCGAATACGCTGCGGACCGTCTGCACGAGGGCGGCTTCACGCTGCCGCCTTTGATTTCTCTTGGATTCTTGCCTTGACCACTGATAGTAGGAACACTGAGGCATTCCTAGCGCCTTGCACATCTTCCTCACTGAATACTCCTGGCGTAGCTTGTGAATGGCCTCGCATTTCAGCCTTGTGGTCGCATAAAGATGTGCAGGGATTTTTTTAGGATTTCGACGGTTTCCCTTTCTTCGGCAAGTTCCTTTTCACGTTGTTTAAGTTTCCGTTCCAATTCACGGTTCTTTGTCGCAAGTTCTTCAATGGAGACTCTCTTGAGGCGGCGTTCTTCCTCGTAAGAAGGCAAATTGTTCTGCCTTCGGTAATCCTGGACCCACCTGCACACGGTATTTGCTGTGACACCGATATCCTTGGCAATCTTGGTCGCGGATTTTTCGCCTTTCAGGACGAGTTTGACCGTTTGCAGCTTCATTTCTTCATTGTAATGGACTCTAGACATTGTTTTTTCCTCGATTCTGGAATTTAACAATGAATATGAAAGCATGATTTACCCTCTTATTAAATCACGCCATAGTCCA
>NZ_FRBE01000055.1 GCF_900142535.1 Fibrobacter sp. UWEL | reverse complement strand
TGAACTGACCCCAAAAAGTTGGACAGTTTAAAGTTAGGATAAAACTGAGTTATGAGTCCGGTATTGTACCGGGCTCATTCCTTTTAGGCGCAGTTTTATCCGGTCTTTGTTGTAGTACTCGATATATTTTTTGAGTTCTCGTTTGAAGTGGTCCATATTCTTGAAGGTATTTGGATAGAGCAGCTCCGATTTCATGATGCCGAAGAAGTTCTCCATCACGGCGTTATCCAGACAGTTGCCCTTGCGGCTCATGCTCTGGATAATGTGGTGTTCCTTTAGTGATTGTTGATAATCTACATGCTGATAGTGCCATCCCTGATCGGAGTGCAGGATTAACCGCTTCCACTTGTAACCCTTGGCGTAAGCCTTGTCAAGCATGTCCATGACCATCTTGAGATTTGGGCTGTCAGAGATTGTATAGCTGATGATCTCCTCGTTGAACATGTCCAGGATGGGTGACAGATAGCACTTGTCCTGGCCGATGTTTATCTGGGTTACGTCCGTGGTCCATTTCCGGCAGGGCGCTCCCGTATTGAAGTTCCGTTTGATTCTATTGGGGGCAGTCTTGCCGACGGTTCCCTTGTAGGAACGGTACTTGCACTTTCGGCGGACATTCTTCAGTCCCAGCTCCCTCATAAGCTTGTATACGGTCTTGCGATTGATTGTAAAACCTTCGTTCTTCATCTGTGCAGTTATGCGGCGGTAGCCGTAACGGCCCTTGTGCAGGGCGTGCAACGCCTTGATCCGCTTCCGTTCCTCGGCGTAGCGGTCTGGCTTTTGATGCAGGTGATAGAAGAAGGTGGAACGAGCCATCCCCTTGAGCATCAGCAGATCCTCAAGTCTAAATTCTTGCCTTAGTTCATTGATGGCTATCGCCCATTCCCTTTTTCCCGGGCGATTCTTTCCTCGACTAAGGCTCTCACTTTTTTTAACAGGGCATTCTCGGCTCGGAGAAGTTCATTTTCTCTCAGGACTTTTTCAAGGTCCGTTTGTGGAGCCTTCTTGATTTTCTTTGGACGTCCCATTTGTGGCGGCCTACCTTTGGGCTTTGTGGCGAACAGTTCCTCGTAGCCTCCATGCCTGAACTTGCGTAGCCAGGACTGCAGGCAGCTGAAGCTGATGCCGTATTTGATTGTTGTTTCCCCATAAGATAGACTTTGCTTAACCACAGCGTCAACAACGAGTCGCTTAAGTTCTGGTGTTGACCGCGTGTAAGGAAGCCTTCCCGTCAGCCACACCCCCGTGTCGCAATATTGTTGAATTTTTCGCTTTATTTCCCTTTCGTCTAGTCTAGTTCGCCTGGAGATATACGACGGCCCAAAATGCTTTTGGTAGAGATCAAAAGCCCGAATCCATTCTTTTTCTGTGTGTTTCTTATACATGAAAACCCCGAAGGTTGTGTCCAACTTTCGGGGTTCACATCA
>NZ_FRBE01000054.1 GCF_900142535.1 Fibrobacter sp. UWEL | reverse complement strand
CCCCCTTCCTCAGGTCAAAATGTCCGCTTTCAATTTCTAAAAACGGGGCGGAAAGGGGACTTTCATGTCCAGAAAAACTACCGATACAACCCTCAGGGATTCGTTTCTTGAACGCATAAAGAAGCCGGGATGCCCGTCTGTAAAGACCATCGCCGAAGAAATGAGCCTGCCGAAAGCTACATTGTACTCATGGATTGCCGCGGAACGGCAACGCAATCGTCAAGGAGTCTCCATGAGCAAGAAATCGGCAAAAAGATCAGCGTTAAACAAGTTCAGCCTCGTCGCAAAATCAGAGGGCATGGGCATAGACGAACTGGAAAAGTTCTGCGCCGAGAACGGCGTCTCCTTTACAGAGCTTCAATCCTGGAGAGACCTTTCGCTTTCCGCAATGGAAAATTCCGGCGATGGCAACGTAATGTCCGTAAAGCAGCACGAGGATGAAGTCGCCAAGCTCAAGGCGGAACTAGCCCGAAAAGAGAAGGCGCTTGCGGAAGCAGCCGCGCTCCTGATTCTTCAAAAAAAAACTTCGGAGATATTGGGACAGGGAAAGTAGCAGAGCCGAAGAAACGGGAAATCCTTGCTGCCATCGAGGAGGCTGTCCAAAATGGCGCAAGGCGCTCCAAGGCTTGCGAAGCCATTGGGCTTTGCGAACGCCGCTACAGGCGCTGGTGCAAAAGTGTAGCGGACAATCGTGGCGGCTATCGTGAGAACAATTCGCAGAGACTTTCTGTAGAAGAAACGTCCCGAATTATTGATTGTTTTACCCGCGAGGAATATCGCGACTTACCGCTAAACATTGCCCACGCAAAGCTTATGGACCAAGGAATCTACGTGGCTTCGCTGTCAACTTGCGAACGAGTCATGAAGGCTTATTACCAAAGTATCGGCAAGGCCGTTGAACGTGTTGTCGAACGACGTAAACGGCCCGAATATTCGGCGACCGGACCGAACCAGGTCTGGTGTTGGGACATAACCTGGCTCCATTCGGAAGTAACGGGAAAGTACTATTACCTCTACCTGATTATCGACATGTATTCTAGGTATATCGTGGGCTGGAGTTTGCATACAAAGGAAGATGGTAAATTGGCGGAGCATCTTTTTGCTGAGACAATCCAGAAGCATTGCCCCGGAAGGAACGTGTCTCTGCTTGTCCATGCGGACAACGGCAAGCCGATGCGAAGCAAGGATCTGAAGTCATTGTTTGAAAAACTGCATGTGATGTCAAGCCACAGCAGACCGCACACAAGCAACGATAACGCCTTTGCCGAAAGTATCTTCGCCACGATGAAAAGCAGGGTCGTGTATCCGGAATACTTTATGAGTATTGATGACGCGGAACGATTTGTCGTTGAATTTGTAGACTGGTACAACAACGAACATCTGCATTCCGGCTTGGATTTGTTGCCGCCTTGCGCCGTTCATTTCGGCTATCACCAGGAAATTCTTGACCGTCGAAATGCCCTGCTTGAAGAATCCAGAGCGCAGCATCCCGAACGCTTTGGGGGAAGGAAAAAGTTCTTCCGAATTGATGAAACCGTCAGCCTAAAGCACCGCGTACACTTGCCAAAAGCAGGATGACGAACTAACTTTGAATTAAATCACCCGAGCGGACATATTGCCTGAAAATTGCCG
>NZ_FRBE01000053.1 GCF_900142535.1 Fibrobacter sp. UWEL | reverse complement strand
CATTTAGTTCGCGATAGTAAATTCTGGCAGGCCTGGGAACGATCTTCATTTCTGTTCAGTAAGTTGTTCCGACCGTTTAAAATCAATGCCCGATTTTTCAAGAACATCTCGGCCGAAATGGTGTATCTCGGATTCCCCGATACATTGCTTGCCAAAATCCAGGAGGAATGCGATGGCAAGTACAGTTACAAGGTTATTGATGAGAATCATGTAGTAATTACTGGGTTACCCGTATTAGAGAACTTTGACGATTGGAAAAAGTCTGTGCTTGGGGCGGTGCCAAAGACTTCGCCCGCTTCAAAAAAACAGGAATCTCATTCCAATGTAAACCCACGAAACATGATGCTTGCCTATCGCGAAATGTACGACTATACCTTGGATATATGCAGGCGTACGGGTAAGTTCTACAAGAATTACAAGTTCGGCCTTGGCGATAGGCTGCGCAACGACTCCATGGAACTTCTGGAGATGATGCAGCTTGCCATGCAGGGTTTTGCCAAGTTCGACTTTGATCGTGCCATGCAAATACTGGTGCGTGCAAGGATCCAGCTTCGCATATTACAGGACCTTAAACAAATCGCGAACAACCAGTGGATTTTCGTAAATGCAAAAATTGAAACCATATTGAATCTTTTACGGTTAGAGTCTTGCGGTAATGACACCGTGGGAGAAAACCTTTCAGAGTTCAGCAGCCCGCTCTCGCCTGCCTTGCAGAGGAGTAGACAAACCCATGGCGATGGCCTGCCGCAAGGCACTCCATGCCGTGTTTAATAGCGGCTGCCCATCAAATTCATGTAGGGCCTACGGCTTCTCCGCGCTCCCTGCAGGCAACAGAAACAACAATGGCAATTTCAACAATGCCGGCAACAACGCCAACTTCTGGTCTGCTAGCGAGAACAATAGCAACAACGCCTATAACATGAACTTGAACTACAACAACGAGAATGCCAACATGAACAACAACAATAAGAACAACGGTAACTCCGTTCGTTGTCTCCAGAACTCTGAAGAATTTACATGAACAGCTTGCTTGGTGAACTCTACATTGCCTATCGCGAGGCCCGCAAGCACAAGCGCAATACCCAGAATCAGCTTGACTTTGAACGGAACCTGGAAAGTAATCTGCTTGCATTGGCATACGAACTGCAAAATAGGACCTATGTTCCTTTGCCCAGTATCTGCTTCATTAACGAAAAGCCAGTAAAGCGTGAAATCATCGCCGCCAATTTTCGCGATCGCGTGGTACATCATCTGCTATACAACTGGATTTACCCCATATTCGACCGGCAGTTTATTTTCGATTGCTACAGCTGCCGTGTGGGCAAGGGTACCGACTTTGGTATAAAACGAGCCAAGGCTTTTGTTAGTTCAGAAAGCAAAAATTTTAGCCAAGAGTGCTGGGTTTTGCGCTTGGATATAAGCGGGTTCTTCATGGGCATTAATCGCGACATTCTTTATGGTTTGTGTATTGAAGGGTTGCGTAAGGTAAAGTGGCGTGGAGTTCCCGATAAGGATCTGTGTACATTCTTGATCAGGATTTTCGTGTATAATGATCCGCTGAAGAACGCCCGGTTTCGTAGCCCCCGCAGCGCATGGAACGACTTGCCCGCCAATAAGTCGTTGATGGGACTGCCGGAAAATCAGGGACTTCCTATCGGGAATCTGACATCGCAGTTATTTGG
>NZ_FRBE01000052.1 GCF_900142535.1 Fibrobacter sp. UWEL | reverse complement strand
AGAGCAAAGAGGAATTGTCAAAGACAATCAGGCTGAATATAAACCCTAAGGTTGTGTAAATAAAGAAAACTCCAGAGCAATTGCTCTGGAGTTCTGAAACGTTATTGTTGCAATTTTGTTATCCGTTGATTGCAGCAAAAAGTTGCTGCATTTTCTCCACGTTCTTGATGCCGGGGGCGTCTTCTACGCCGCTGGAGACATCCACAAGTTCGGGGGAGAACTTGGCGAGAATGTCGCTGACGTTTTCGGGGGTGATGCCGCCTGCGAGCCAGAAGGGTGTTTCGCCTGCCTTGGCGCGGAGCAATTCTTCGGGGATGCGCTTGCCGGAACCGCCGGGAACGCCTTCTACCTTGGCGTCCAAAAGAACGCGGGGCTCGCCGTTCTTGCGAATGAGTGCGAAGTTGTCGAAGTCGGCTTCTTCACCGATGCGGAGAGCGTTGTAGCAGGGAAGAGCAGATGTCAAACTCGGTAAGCCTGCGTTTGTCATCCCCGGCTCGACCGGGGATCTGGCTGCTAGATCCTCGCCTTCGCGAGGATGACAATTTGAGTCAAAAGCGGGGGCGGCCACGCCGTGGAACTGCACTGCGTCCAGGATGCCTTCGGCGGCAAGTTTAATGGCGGTCTTGCCTTCTTCTGTTGTGGTCTCGGTAATGACGCCTACGAACAGGGGACAAGTGCGGCCTTCGGCGGCGTATTCGTTACGGAGCAACTGAGTGAAATTACGAACAAAGTTTTCGTTGGTCAAACGCTTGGTGTTGCTGAAAACAAAGCCCAGCAAATCGGCACACATTTCGGCGGCGGCAAAGCCGTCTTCTTCGCGAGTGATTCCGCAGATCTTGACCATAGGAATCTTTGCGGCCTTGGCTGCTGCATTTTCAATTCCCGCTTCTGCCATAGCTGCTGCGTAGGCGGAGCGCTTGGCGTCACGACGTTCTGCGAAAATCTTCCAGAAGTCACCGCGGCGGTTTTCGTCGGCATCGCCAAATGCCTTTACCAGCTTGGCGGCCAGCGGCGGGTTCTTTGCCACGGCTTCGCCAACGAGAATTCCCTTGAAGCCCAGGCTGCGGGCGAATGCGGCATCTGCAGGAGTGTGGACTCCGCTTTCAAAAACAGCCTTTGCCGGCAACTTGTTGCGGATTGCCGCAGGAACCATGGGGTCGATGTGGAAGGTGGCCAGATCGCGACTGTTGACGCCTGCGACGATGGTCTTTTCTGCGCTTTCGCCCAAGGCTTCCAGCACCAAGTTCAACTTTCTCAAATCATCCGGTTCACGGACTTCTACGAATGCCTGCATTTCAAAACTCTGGGCGCGCTTGGCCATCTTCACCAGCTGTTCGTCTTCCAGAATTCGTGCAATCAAAAGTACGGCATCGGCACCGCAACGGAAGGCGATATCGATTTCATCTTCGAACAGCAAGAAGTCCTTGCGGAGCACGGCACACTTCTTGGTACCATCGCCATTATCCACGGCCTTGGCCACCGTAATCAAGTCAGCCAAAGTTCCCTTGAAGTAGTTGGTTTCTGTAAGTACAGAAATTGCCTGTGCGCCGGCGGCGGCGTAAGTGCATGCCAAATCCGCAGGAACCAAGTCCGGGGCAATGTCCCCCTTGGAGGGCGAAGCTCGCTTGACTTCTAAAATCGGACCCGGGCGGCCGAGGAATTCGCAACGGCCGACGGTACGCTTTTCGGGAATGTCAAAGCCAAAGGTGAGACCAAGGCGTTCAATGTCTGCACGTCTGCGGTCAACAATCTTCTTTAAAATATCTTCGCTCATTTATAGGTTCCAGGTTCGAGGCACGAGGCGAGTGGTTCCAGGTTCGAGGCTCCAGGTACGAGGTTT
>NZ_FRBE01000051.1 GCF_900142535.1 Fibrobacter sp. UWEL | reverse complement strand
CTCATCGCCACTTCAGCCAGCGCGACATCTGCCCCCAAGACAACCGACAAGGCTATCGCAGACGCCTACTCTCGTTTACAGGTCAAGAACGCATCAAGGAACCTTATCACGGAGATTGCTAGAGACATGGTTACAAAAGCTGAAATTCTAACCAGAATCAACGACGCCCGTGTAGAAGGGGTGACCGAAGCCAATAAGGCTACAGCCCGCAGGATGCTGGCCAAAAACATGTCTATTGAGGACATCGTTGAAATAACAACCCTCAGCCAGGCAGATGTTCTTGAACTCCAGAAGGAAATGTCCAAGAACTAACCCCGCAGGCACGCAAAGCTAGAGTTTAAAAGCCCCGCTCCAACATTTAGTTGAGCGGGGCTTTCTTGTTATTCCAATGACAGGCGTCCCTAATTCACGATTTCTTCTAGTTTCTTGACGAATTCGTATTCGGCGAGGAGTTGGCGGCATTTCTGGGCAACGGCTCGCTGGCATATGAGTTCCGCCAGGGCGTCCTCCACCATCTTCACGGTCAAGGAAAGATCCTGCAGTCTGTCCCGAAGTTCCATGCAGAGCAGGTAAGTAATGTCATGGCCGCGGCAATAATCCAACTTGTCGCCCGCCAGCATTGCCCTCTTGAACTTTTGCGATTCATCCAGAGCAAGCTCGATATCGTTCTTGTTACCACCCATGTAATTCAGCGTTCTCTGAAGAATACTTTCATCCAGTTCCACCAGGCCATCCTTTACATCGGCGGCGCCACTCTGGAATAAATAAAACACCCCGATTTCCTTGCGGGAGCCATGACCTTCCGTGTCCACGTAATCCCGCTGATTATCCTGCCAGAAGATGTTGTACTCCGATTCACCCTTGGCGACGCGGTTCCCCATACGATAACACCCGAGGACAGCGGCCACATCAATGGCATGGTCCAGCATCTCCTGGGCCACTTCAATAGGCACCCGATACTTGTTATTCAGGATCATCTCATACAAGGGCAAGTCCACCAGGACGCACTCCAGGTCGTTATAGCCCTCGCCATACTTGCCTGTGCAAAGCTGGTAATACAGAGTGCCCGTATAGTCATCTTCGGGAGGAATATCCAGCTGCTCCCTAAAGTCTCGATCAATACAGAATATGCAATCCTGAATATCCTCTTTACAGCTACAGGATTCCTGCGTTTGTCCGCCGTCGCAATACTCACTCCAGGCCTTCAGCACAAAATCACAGCCGCCCGTTTTTTTCTTTTTAGCAGCATTCCATCTGCCGTCCACAAAATGCAATGCGGGGCTGCCATCCATAAGCCCCTTATAAAAACGAAAGTCCGAAGGGCCCTCCACATACACGAAGGTCTCGCGGAGCATGCTCCGCAAAATCGGCGCGGACTTAGCCCCGTAATCTTCCAGGCGCCCTGTATTTATAGGCTTAGCATCAGTCACCCTTCACCTCCGCATCACGAAGGTCAATCATCCGATCACTATAACCATTCACGAATACAGGCGAATGAGTGGCAAAGACAAAGTCTTTGTTGTACTGTGATTTAACTTTCCAGCAGAAATAAGCCAAGGCCTCCTGCCAAGCCGGATGCAAGGAAATTTCCGGTTCATCCATAAGGACCAGAGATTCATCACACCTATGGCAGAAATCGGACTTGTAGAACAGCAGCAAGCCCGCAAGTACAACCATATGGCGTTCACCAGAAGAAAGACGCTTCAAGTCAATATTCTTGGCAATGGGGAAAAAGTAGTAACGTTCTTCCACAATAGATTCCGCACGGACTCCATGAATAGATGGAATGATCATTACCCCATTCAAAATGGAACTGACAAACTGTTTATATGTATCCAGTCTATTCAAGAAATCATCATAGACAGACAATTCCTCAATATGGGCATCCAGTAATAGATTGTACACTTCAAGGGAAGCTTCATCGCAATCCACCGGCAAAGCATGAAGATCCACAGTCACTTCGTGTTGCATGTTATTAAAATGCTTGCGAATTTTTTCTCGGCGCTTTTCGGAGTAGCAGTGGATATCGTACTCATTACAATGCTTTTCCATGGCAATGAACTTATCCATCTTTTCCATGACCATGGGGCGCAAGATATCGGCACTACGTTTTTCACGCAAAACCTTGACCACGTTGATAGTATAGCGGTTTAAAAATTTAAGACAGAAAAATTTGATTCCTTAAGTGAAAAACAAAAGCTAAATTCAACGTGAAAAGGAATCGAAAAATGAAAAACAACACATCTAAACCGGCAAGCAGCAAGGAAAGCATCAACGCAACGTCTCAGAGAACCCGTAGGGTTCTTGA
>NZ_FRBE01000050.1 GCF_900142535.1 Fibrobacter sp. UWEL | reverse complement strand
TGTAGATGTAAAGATAGCCTACGAATGGGAATCGGAATCGAGAGATTCATCTAGCAAGGCTGCCTAAATGCTTCCACACATGTTGATGATGCCTCCCAAAAACTCACCGATCTCCACTGAACCAGCAAGCAATGGTCAAAGGAATGAACACACAATATAAATAAGCTGCACCGTCCAATCTTTCGCAAAGAAAACCAAAATATCTTTTTACCGTCATAAAAGTTTTCAACAAACTTGAAGAGCATAAAAAAACACATTAACGCAGCCATTATATCTATCACCACGAAATAACTATATACGTTAGCATGTAATTCTACATTCGAAAATCCCATACACCATATCCAACAAGCACAACACACCGGAAACAGATTTTCAAAACGCTCCAAAATTTTGTATTTAC
The DNA here is from genome assembly GCF_900142535.1 of Fibrobacter sp. UWEL. Taxonomy (NCBI): domain Bacteria; kingdom Pseudomonadati; phylum Fibrobacterota; class Fibrobacteria; order Fibrobacterales; family Fibrobacteraceae; genus Fibrobacter; species Fibrobacter sp. UWEL. The sequence continues at coordinate 2,094 of NZ_FRBE01000050.1, read as the reverse complement.
GCAACAGAATTCCTGTATGAAAGAATGACAACGCCCCCAATGCAGGAAAAAAAGAAAAAAAGGCATTTTCTCCAACAGCAACAAAATATTTTGCTAGCGCAGCAATACACAAAACAAATACGGAAGATATATAAACATGTTTAGTAAAGCCTATTCTCTGCATTATCGAATAAATAATTCGAACAAAAAAGAGAGCGCACAAAAACCATAAAGGGCCAATATACAAAGGGGATTCAAAAAAAGACAATTGAGTCCAAGAGCTTCCACCCCAAAGTGCAGAGAAAAAAGCCATTGACGTATTTTTTCCCAACGAACATCTATCAAAAAAAACGAACGAAAAAAAACAAAGACAACAACTAGTTATGGCATATGGCAACAGCAAACCTTTTGCAGAAGAAACACATTCTTCGCCAATCGACCTTTCTTTCATGAGATATCCAGATATAAAAAAGAACAATGGCATGTGAAACGAAAAAATAAGATGTCGAATAGAGCCATACTGAGGTGTATGGCCAAGAATCACAAAAATAATTCCAATTCCCTTAAGAACGTCAAATGTTGGGTTTCGTGATTTATATTCGATTTCCATACATTATTTTCTCATACTGAAGACTTCTTTGCAGCAACAAAGAATCAAGCGAGGCTCTCTTTATTTTTTCTAGTAACGTTGAATCTTGAGAAAAAAGGGATACTCCGAAAGATAATTTATGATTTTCAATTTTTGCGCCTAACGCCTCCATAATTGTTGGATACATATCAAAGGACGAGAATATTCTTTCATTTTTCATGCTATGAATTTCTGAATTCAAAATAAAGTTAATCGTACGTTTTTCTTTTTTTCCCAAATATCCCACCACATCACCCGCTGCCATCGTTGGATGATCGCCTGTAACAACAATTAACGTATTTTCATACCAACTTTGTCGCCTAGACCACTCAATAAAATGCTTTAGCATTTCGTCAGCACAAGAAATCACAAGAGGATACTGATGTTCTTCAGGTATATTTTCATCATACGACGAACAAGACGAATCTATATACCCGTAGGGAGTATGCGTATCTACAGTTAGCAATATCATAGCAAATGGATTATCTTCAACTGAAAGTTTTTGTAAATCCATTTTTGCAAGTTCATACAACTTGTTATCAGGGATTCCCCAAAATTTGAAATCATCTTTTGAAAATAGGTTTTCCCTTTCAAAATAAAGATAGTCATGTATTGAGTCTAAACCATGCGAGGCAAAGAAATGATTCTTTGACATAAACCCCGCACTCGAACCTATATCAAAGACCATATTATATGAATTCTCTTTTAAATAATCCGTCAAACATTTTGCACCAGGTAGATAATTCCTAACCCCAACAACATTCGCAGATATTCCCACAGGAAAGTTTATTGGAACCCCGCATGTTTGTGACACAATCCCCGCAATAGTCCAATTTGTTCCCGCAACGCTAGTTCCTCCAGGGAAAAACGAGTCATTCTCTTGCATCATCTTAGTAATATATGGAATTCTATTTTCAGCAAGACTTCCACCATTCAAAGAGTCACCAAAATTAGTTTCCATTGATTCCATAAAAATCCATATCAAGTTTTTCTTTTTTTCCGGAAACACAACCGCAACCGATTCAGGATCCACGTAAAAATTCTCATATAATGAAGATGACATGGGATTGCATAAAGCTCTTGTATACGCATTTATATATTGAACAAAAGGTATCGAGAAAAAAAATTGCTTAACACAAATCACAGAAAGGACAAGCATCACAGACAACTCAACCAGATTTCTTCTTATTTTCACCCTCTTTTTTTTTGCAACTAGACAAACAAAGTTGCAAATAAAAAAAACAATTCCTGAATAAGCAAATGCTTTCAAAAATGTAGATGCAAGCATTTCAAGAACAAAGCTCTGAGATCCTTGCATATTTTGCGAAAGCGTAAATAACACAGCCTCAGGATTATTTAATGGAAAATTTCGTTCCAAAAAAGGAATGATTTCCCCCTTCCTCAGGTCAAAATGTCCGCTTTCAATTTCTAAAAACGGGGCGGAAAGGGGACTTTCATGTCCAGAAAAACTACCGATACAACCCTCA
>NZ_FRBE01000049.1 GCF_900142535.1 Fibrobacter sp. UWEL | reverse complement strand
AATCGGGCATTGATTTTAAACGGTCGGAACAACTTACTGAACAGAAATGAAGATCGTTCCCAGGCCTGCCAGAATTTACTATCGCGAACTAAATGGATTTCACACCGGTTTTGCGACTCTATGCTATAAATTTTTTCAATTTTCATTCCACATTCACCTTATTGTTACACAAGCAAATATAGATTACACAAGTGTCATATTTTGACATTAGTCACTTTTCCCCAAAAAAAATCGCCCCGCCCTTTTGGGGCGGGGATGTTTTTTTTCGGCTTCGCCGGGTCCGTTCCCTTTGGGCTTCGCCCTTTTGGAACGGACCTACGCGCCTGCTTTGTCCACAGAGTGGATAACAGCGACTAAAGAACTAAAGTTCGAAGTCTCGCTGTATAGCTGGCGCGTGCTAGTGGTGCTACGCACCTCTAGTTAGAGTGGCGTTCACACGCCACTTCGCTGCGGCTCGACCATGCCATAACGCAAGCGTTCTGGCGAGGCACTCGCCTTGCTTCAGTTCTGGAGACAACGAACGGAGCTACCGTAGTACTTATCGTTGTTGTCCATGTAGGCATTCTCGCTGAAGTAGCCCAAGTACATGTAATAGGCGTTGTAGCTATCGTTCTCGCTAGCAGACCAGAAGAGGGCGAAGTTGCCGGCATTGTAGAAATTGCCATTGTTGTTTCTGTAGCCTGCAGGGAGCGCGGAGAAGCCGTAGGTATCCGTTCCGTTGCCATTGCTGTACCAGCCACTGCCCGACTTAAGAGCCTTACCAGCAGCGCTGAAACCACCAACAGCCTTGAACAAGGTCTCCCATTCATCATAACTCGGCAGGTGCCAGCCCTCGGGGCACACGCCTTGAACAACTGTCGGCAGCGTACAGGTCTTACCATAACCGCAGGTCTGAGGATTGTCTGCATCGTTTGCCAGTGCAACGGAGTCAATGGCCGCAGCCCAGGTGTAAAGGCGACCGGTTACATCACAATTTTCGGCCTTATCGTCATAGCACCAGGACTTACCCTTCAGGCTCGGCATTTTTGTAGAATCGGCATAGTTCAGGTTCTCGGCCATCCACACCTGATCACCGATCTTTACAGTCTTGTACTTTTTATAGTCGCGTTTGTCAGTCATGGTGCCGTAGGTGATTTCCGGATTCAGGCGAGCCTCCTTCGGCACGTCAAAGGTCCAGTCACCCATCAGGCTTACCCAGCCCTTGCTAGAGCAGTAGTACTTGTTGGTTGCAGTCTCCTTGCCGTTCATGGTCTTGCCCACTTCGGCACTGGTGCACTTTTCGCCATAGGTGTCGTAGTCTATTTCTGCAGCCACCTGCCAGTTGCTGTTCTTGCACACGTAGTAAGTTTCGCCGCTCTTGCCGATTTCGCCGGTGCGGTTGGTGGTGCAGCCCATTAGGCCCAGGCTCACATCATTTGCATTCGTAGCCACCCACTGATCCAGGGCCTCGTCGTACTTGTACTGCACATCGGTGGAGTCCCCCTTCTTGATATCACCATCGCTACCTTCTACCCAACCCTGGGTATCAACGGTAATGTTGTTGGTGGATTCCCACTTGCGGTTCTTGCAAATGTACCAGGTTCCATTCACCTTGCCCGTATTCAAAGAAATGTCGGCTTCGCGAGTTTCGGTGCAACCGCCAAGGGCGGCTTCAACCGTGGAGGCGTTTCTCCAAGCATTTTTAGCGCCGTCGTAAACATAGTTCACGGACTTGGTTACGCTTCCCTGCTTGATTTCGCCATCTTCGCCGGCAGCCCACTGGTAAGTGTCCTTTTCAATGTCGCTAGCTTCTACCCAACCCTCGCCATTACAGATATAGCGGGTTTTAGTACCATAGGCTTCAACAAGTTCATTGGTGGTTGCGGCAACCACGCCCTTGCTATCGGCTTCGCAAGCCTCAAGGCCATAATTTGCATACCAGAAATTGCGCACATACTTTTCAAAGTCCGGAGCCGAACCCAACCCCCAGCTATTGATGTTGGAACGAATCGAAGATAGCTTGCCATTCAAGTCTTGTTCGTTAGCCCAGTCCGCAATCTTTGCCTTAGTGGAAGCGTCATTCCATTCGCCATCCTTCTCGATGTCGGTTGCGAACTTTGTCAAAAGTTCCGTGAGTTCCGCTTCGCTGCGATTACCCTGCATCAAAATGCTGAAGGCCAAAAGGGCGGCATTACCCTCGCCCTTGCTAAAGATGTTCAGGTCTTCGGAGTTCGCAAAATCGCCCTGGATACCAAAGGCGTTGAAGATTTCTGCTTCGGCCTGTTTCTTGGCAGCAGGAACATTCACGCCGGTGCCCACCAGGTAAAGGGCGCGTTCATATTCAAGGTGAGTCAGCAAGTTGATGTTCACCTTTTCGCGGTCGCTAAGGTCTGTAAGTGCGTTCAAGGTAATGGTACCGCCAGACTTTTTACCGCTGACTTCATTGCGGTAGTAGCCGCTGGCTTCGAGCAATGCATACTGGCTAGCCAAGGTAACGCTAGATACTCCGAACTCACCGTTGTCGCTGGTAATCTTGCCCGTAAAGCTCTTGCCGGTCTGTGCGTAGGTTTCGCCATCCAGTTCATAAAGCTTAACCGCCGAACCCGTCACAAACGGTCCCTTTTGGCTAACGCCTGCAATGGACTTATCCTTCACCTTCACAACATCAGGCTGTTCGTAGGCCGTGGAATCCTGCTCATACTTGAAACTGCTACTGGACATCGGGTCGTCCTTCTTGCTACTGGAAGAGCCTGGGTTGACAGAGGAGGAGGAACTAGGCTTGACAGATGAAGAAGAGTCTATTTTGTCAGATGAAGAGGAACTAGGCTTGACACTCGACGAGGAATCGTCGCCGTCCGTTTCGTCATCGGAAATCCATTTGCCGTCTTCGCAGATGTAGGCGGTCTTTTCATCCTTCACGTAGGCGGTAGCGCCCTCCCGCTTGTCGCTGCAAACAGGCAAATCATCGAAAGTCGCAACAACCAAATCGGCCTCAGAAACGGAACCATTTGCAGAGGTCCCGGAATTGGACTCGCCGTCACCGCAGGCCCAAAAGGCCAACGGGGCACAAAGCAGCGGAAGCATCAGCGAAATCTTTTTACGCATATAAAACTCCTAGGGTAAAATGGAGGTTGTCTATAAATAGGAATATACGTTTTTTTATAGATGAGTGCAACAGATAAGTGCTAACTCAGCCCTTACAAGCGGGCAATGCTCGCAGCAAATTCAACAAAATCGCTTAGGTTATTCTTGACAATGGAGTAAATTATTTTGTTATCAATAACTTCCATT
>NZ_FRBE01000048.1 GCF_900142535.1 Fibrobacter sp. UWEL | reverse complement strand
TGTAGATGTAAAGATAGCCTACGAATGGGAATCGGAATCGAGAGATTCATCTAGCAAGGCTGCCTAAATGCTTCCACACATGTTGATGATGCCTCGAAAAACTCTATAAAATCCTTGGTATGTGGCCAAATTTTTGGTGGCTTGGTGAAACCGAAGTGACTGTAAATTTCGTTGAATTCTCTATCTGATATGTTGAACAGGCTGATTGTTGAACGAGGACCGATTGCTGAGATGATTCGCGATTTGTGCATGTTCCCGTTTTTGATTGTTGTACAATACCTTACGTACATTCCACGCTGGATTTTTGAAAAACCATCCTTTTCAAGTTCCTCTATAAAGTGGTTCATATTCTTTCGTCCACTTTTACAGTATCTTGGAAAATCAAAGACTGCGATTACCCACATATAATCCTCGGATAGGATAGTGTCTTGGTTTCTGCGGCAAAGAATTTTGCGACAGATGATGCTGTGTAATTGAGACAAGTGCCTAGCTGAACCATTTGTTCTCCGAATGGAACATCTTGATAGAAAACTTCCAGAAAGGAATGCTTAACCTCTTTTGTCAATGAACGCTGTTTTTTATTCATCAACCTAATGACTACTTGATCAATGAATGGTCGATAGGGTTCCATAATGTCATCCGCTAGTGGAAAGGCGTCGTAATAGTTTCGATGGAAAATTCCTAGAGAGGGAAGTAGGCCGCTGCTCATTAACGCTTTGGCGGTGGCTGCGCGAAGTATGGTGTAGCCGTAGTTTAGAAATGTGTTGGGATATTCTCCGAAACGGTCTCGAACGAATCCTTTCCCCATAAGTTCTTTCCAATAGAGTTGCGCTGCGTGTCCTTCGCAATTTGTTGAGTCTCCGCTGTGCACGCAGTTTGTGTATTTGAAGAGCTTGTTTGCGTTTTTGCCAAGTGATTCTAGTAGTTGTGCCTGATTGCGGATTTTAAGTTCTACAACGTTTTTCCACATTTGCTTTTTCGTGGGAACGCTTGCGTCAATTTGCAAACGGAAAAATTTTTGTTGTTTGCAATTTGCATCTAGGTTCATTAGCATAGATGCGGGCATATGCTTTTGGTCGCAGAAGACTACTGCAACGTTGTTTTCAGCAAGCACTCCGAGGAGCGGTATAGTGATGAATACCGAATGATTATCCACAAGAATCATGGCAATGTCTTCGATTGCACGGAAATGTTCTTGCTCGGGACAGTCTTTGTAGGTTATGCAAAGCTGAGATTGCTTTAAGGAAAGTTGAACTGGGCTCTCGAATACTAAGGTTTGTTTGGACATTTTGTGTTCCTTTTTTGAATAATTCTTACTATTGACGCATGTTAGACTAATGTTTAAATTTATCTTTGTTGTAAGATAATCCTTTCGACAGCGTTGCAGGTTTGCGCTAGGGAATCGTAAACTAGTCGGGCGCAGAGTCCGATGTCGCAGAACGGGAAGGTGATTCATTCTTGTAAAAACTACGGAAGCGAGGGGATACAACCATCCGTAAGATTACAAGACTCTCCCATAAAATCAAATGAATATAAGTGGACACGCGTTTCTGCGAATGTTGGAACGTGGATTTACGGCTGAAATGCTCGCAGAATTTCTTGCGGGAGATTTCTGTAGTTTGGAAAGCAAAACCAGTGCAAGCGCAGTCTTGCTAATCAATGAAATAGAAGGTAAATTTTGGACATTAGTTGTTAACACTCAAACTGATAACTTGATTACTGTCCGAAGATCACACAAAGAGGAGGTTGCTTATTATGAAAGTAGAAGGCATTGATGTTGACTACTACGAACAGCACGACTTTGGTAAAGATTTTAAAGAAGCTGAAAAAGAAGGGCGTGTTTTCTGGTTACGAGGTTGTACTATCGAAAATGTGATGGATAAAATTCGAGAGCAAAGAGGAATTGTCAAAGACAATCAGGCTGAATATAAACCCTAAGGTTGTGTAAATAAAGAAAACTCCAGAGCAATTGCTCTGGAGTTCTAAAATGTTATTGTTGCAATTCTGTTATCCGTTAATCGCTGCAAACAGTTGCTGCATTTTCTCAAAGTTCTTGATGCCGGGGGCGTCTTCGACACCGCTGGAGACGTCCACAAGTTCGGGGCTGAACTTGGCGAGAATGTCGTTTACGTTTTCGGGGGTGATGCCGCCTGCAAGCCAGAAGGGTGTTTCACCTGCCTTGGCGCGGAGAAGTTCTTCGGGGATGCGCTTGCCGGAACCGCCGGGAACGCCTTCTACCTTGGCATCCAAAAGGATGCGGGGTTCGCCGTTCTTGCGGATGAGTGCGAAGTTGTCAAAGTCGGACTCTTCGCCGATGCGGAGAGCGTTATAGCAGGGAAGAGCAGATGTCAAACTCGGTAAGCCTGCGTTTGTCATCCCCGGCTCGACCGGGGATCTGGCTGCTAGATCCTCGCCTTCGCGAGGATGACAATTTGAGTCAAAAGCGGGGGCGGCCACGCCGTGGAACTGCACTGCGTCCAGGATGCCTTCGGCCGCAAGCTTAATGGCGGTCTTGCCTTCTTCTGTGGTGGTCTCGGTAATGACGCCAACAAACAGGGGGCAAAGCTTACCTTCCGCTTCGTATTCGCTACGGAGCAACTGGGTGAAATTGCGAACAAAGTTTTCGTTAGTCAAACGCTTAGTGTTGCTGAAAACAAATCCCAGCAAATCGGCGCCCATTTCAGAAGCGGCGAAGCCGTCTTCTTCGCGGGTGATGCCGCAGATCTTTACCATAGGAATCTTGGCGGCCAGGGCGGCGGCGTCTTGAACACCTGCGTCGGACATGGCGGCAGCGTAAGCGGAGCGCTTGGCGTCACGGCGTTCTGCAAAGGTTTTCCAGAAGTCACCGCGGCGGTTGTCTTCGGCGGCGCCGAATGCGGCCACCAGCTTTGCTGCCAGCGGGGGATTTTTTGCTACCGCTTCACCCACCAGAATGCCCTTGAAGCCCAGGCTGCGGGCGAATGCGGCGTCGGCAGGAGTGTGGACTCCGCTTTCAAAAACAGCCTTTGCCGGCAACTTGTTGCGGATAGCTGCAGGTACCATGGGGTCGATGTGGAAGGTTGCCAGATCGCGGGAATTTACACCTGCGACGATGGTCTTTTCTGCGCTTTCGCCCAAGGCTTCCAGCACCAAGTTCAGCTTTCTCAGGTCATCCGGTTCACGGACTTCCACGAAAGCCTGCATTTCAAAACTCTGGGCGCGCTTGGCCATCTTGATCAGCTGTTCGTCATCCAGGATGCGGGCAATCAAAAGAACCGCGTCGGCACCGCAACGGAAGGCGATATCGATTTCATCTTCGAACAGCAAAAAGTCCTTGCGGAGTACGGCACACTTCTTGGTTCCCAACTTGTCGGCGGTTGTATCGCCATTGTCCACGGCCTTGGCTACAGTAATCAAGTCGGCCAAAGTACCTTTGAAGAAGTTGGTTTCCGTCAAAACGGAAATTGCCTGTGCGCCAGCAGCGGCATAAGTGCATGCCAAATCAGCAGGAACCAGATCCGGGGCAATGTCCCCCTTGGAGGGCGAAGCTCGCTTGACTTCGAGAATGGGACCCGGACGGCCGAGGAATTCGCAACGGCCAACGGTACGCTTTTCGGGAATGTCAAAGCCAAAGGTGAGACCAAGGCGTTCAATGTCTGCACGTCTCTTGTCTACAATCTTCTTTAAAATATCTTCGCTCATTTATAGGTTCCAGGTTCGAGGCACGAGGCGCGAGGTTCCAGGTTCGAGGCTCCAGGTACGAGGTTT
>NZ_FRBE01000047.1 GCF_900142535.1 Fibrobacter sp. UWEL | reverse complement strand
TGAACAATAGACCAAGAAAAAGGCTTGACTACCTAACACCAAATGAGTATCTTTTGAAAAAGTTCAACATTATGCGTTAGCGATTAGAAATCGCCTTTCCTTTACGAGGTAAGGAACGTGCTGATCGAAGAAGTGAAAAAATCCGTTATGAATGCTGGCTTCAAGGACGGGGACAAGATGCCCTCGGTCCGCAAGATGGCCCAGCAGCTCAAGCTCTCGGTGACCACCATCCATAAGGTCTACAAGGTCCTTGCGGCAGAAGGTCAGATCAAGCTGGTCCAGGGCAAGGGATGCTTCTGGGGGAATGTCCCTACGGCTTCCGTGATCCAGGTGGATGATGTTTACTCCAGTATCGAAAAGCAGTTCCTGAAGGATTTAGAGAGCGGCTACCTGAATGCTTTCGAGCAGCTCCCTTCCACGGGAGATCTTTCCATCCGTTACCGCGTCTCTCCCTACATCATCAAGAAGTTTCTGAACCAGAAGGTGGAACAGGGTATCCTGATTCGCAATGGCCGCAAGATGTTCTTCAACGAGGAACGAACGGTGGATTCCTCCAACTACATCATGTTCGTCCATCGCTGTGATGAGCGGGGGAGAATGCGCATCGAGTCCGAACGCGAATCCGACGTTTTCCGCACCTTGGCTCGCATTGCGGGGGAGCAGAATATCGTTGTCCACTTCATTGGCTATCACGAAAAGTCCAATCGTCTTTTCCATCCCGATGGAAGCTCCTTCGTGGTAAAGAACGATTCCCGTTGCCTAGGGGCGTTCCTTTCTACCTGGCTTGTGGTAGATGCCCAGCGACTTTTCGCCCACTTTGCCCATTTCGATAGCCCCATTTCCGTGTGGTGGGAATATGCTCCCGACACCGTCCCTCTCAGCGTCCGCAACAAGAAAAAGTGGGCCTTCTATAACGTAGCCTTCGGCAAGGAAGCGGGTCTCATTGTGGGACAGTACCTGAAGAAGAAAAAGATCGGCCCCGTCCATTACGTCTCCCCTTATCACCTGAGTTTCTGGTCCAAGGCCCGTCTCCAGGGCGTCCAGGATGCCGGTGTGGAAGTGGTCCCCCTGGTGGACGATCGCTTCGCTTCTCCCTTTGACTTGAAGAACTACACGGAGTCCGAGGGTTTAGATAGTCAAGTGTTCCTAGACCAGATGATTGAACAGCTTTTAAGCGGGGCGACGCTGAAACATTTCGTCTGTTCCAACGACTGGGTGGCAACAACCCTCATCGATTATTTCCGCTCGAAGGGGAAGGAAGTTCCCTATGTGGTGGGCTTTGACGATACCATCGACAGCTACCGCTACGTGTTTGATTCCTTCGCCTTTAATGTAGGGACCATGGTGAAGGAAGCGCTTTACCATATTGTGGCACCCACCATATACGCAGAACAGCGGCGCCAGATGCAGGCACCGCTGGGTCGCGTGGTTTCAAAAAATTCTTAAGGTGCGTCGGGCGCACTTGCTATACGTTGAACTTGCCGGAACAGGCAAGGAGTCCTAGCATATACAATGTGCCGTCATAGTAACGCCACAGCCCGCTGGGGATTTCCATGTTCCAGAGATCTTCAGCGAAGGGCTTGATCAGCGGGTCACCTGCGGGTAGGCCTACCGTTGCAGCGCCATTCATGGCGATAAGGCCCCCTGTGGCAGGGCGCGCTTCCCTCGGGAAGGCGCTTCCATCCACACGCATGTCGGCAGGGTAGGGGCGCCTGGAATTCAAGTACCCCAGCAGTTTCTGAATGGCGGAAATTTCCCACTCCCGCACCTGTGCAAGCTCCCCGCAGTTTTCGCCACGGGCAATCCTATCACCGATGGTGGCTGCGTCCAGCCCCAGGTTCCATGCCACACGCCACGCGTCCCCACAGAAGCAGTCGCTTTCAGGATACCAGGGTGTACTTCGGGGCGTACCGTCAAATTCGCTGTACTCGGCGGCAATTCCTGTCACGGGATGTACCGCCTTTTTCAGGTAGGCAGCGCTGTTGGTTGCGATCTTTTTCCAGATGTCATCGCCAGTCGCTTCCCCGTACATGCGGTAGAAAGCGATGGTATTGTAGCTGGGGTCCGTAAAGTCGTTTCCGTCCATAGGGGAGAATCGCACAAGACCAGCATCCACATCCATCATGGTGTGAACCGGCCCCTCGGTAGGCTTGTGGGCCATATCGTTAATCAGCTGGATGGCGTCCTGTTTGTACTTCTCGCAGTTGAATACCTTAGCGCCATAAAGTAGGGCTGCCGCAAAGTATTCCTCCCCGTCGGGAGCAGAACCAGGATCCATGATGGAGAAATCTGTGGTGGAAACCTGCCAGGCGTAATAGCCGGCGTAGGGCGCCTCTGTATTTTTCATATGGCGGCTGGCAAAATTCCACAGCTTGTCAAAAAGCTCCTGCTTGTTCAGCAGTGCGGCGATAGTCATGCCGTAGCTCATGCCTTCGGAACGGATATCGTTATGACCGATGTCCACGATGTAGGCTTCATCGCCCTTCTCGAAGCAGATGCGTTCATTTTCCAAGTCGCCTTCAAACAACTGGCTAAATGCCTTGTTCAGCTTGGCGTCAATTTCCGCGGGAGTCTTTCCGATTTCTTCAAAGATGTTTCTCATGGCAACAAAAATAGGCTTAGAACATTACTGCTAAGCCTGTGTATTTCTTTAAATCGGAATGAACTGTTCTATCTGTTGTAGTAACGTTTCTTTGCCGTCCTGTTTCGGATTCCCGCCTTTTTGTTTCCGGCGTATTTGCCCAGGGCGTCGTATGTATAACTGGCTCTTGCTGCCTGCGGGGTCAACAAGTCGCGTTTCTTCCCGATGGAAATGTTCCCTTCCAGCAGGACCCTCGATGCGGTGCTTACGATGGGCTGCGTCTCTGTTTCCATGTAGTCGTGGGACAATTCCCAGATCATGGCGCCTGCGTAGTTGTTTTCGTAAATCCAGATCGCTTTTGCGGCGGTGGACTGGGCGTTCTCGAAGGTGACGAACTTGTGCTCGGCGATGCCGTAAGGTTCCTTGGAAACATCGTCGTAGTAATAATCCCAATTCGCGAGTTTCAGGATTTCTGCGTAGCTTTCCTGTTCGGCTGTGTCAAAATCTGAACCAGGTCCCGTAGCTCCGTAAAATACGAAACCGAAACTGGGGATTCCCATGACCATCTTGCTTGCGGGTACGCCTCGCTTGGTCCAGTATGCCGCAGACTGTGTCCAGGACCAGGTGGTCCACTTGGAGTTGGGGAATAGGGGGGAATCGAATCTAGCCTTGTCATCCCAGTCGCCGGTAATGTCGTAAGTCATCAGGCCGAACCAGTCCAGGTTGGCGAGCAGCACTTCTGCGGTGAAGTATTTTCCGTAATAGTCGCTGCAGGGCAGCGCCGCGGATAAGGTGACCCCTTGGGGGAGGCTTGCACGTATTTCGGTCAGGAGCTTGTTGTAGCCGGCGGTGTCCTCGCTTGCTACGGGAACCTTGTCGAATTCCCAGTCCATGTCCACTCCGTCCAGGTTATGGGCCGCTACGAAGTTCGTCAGTTTCTTCACGAAGTTACTGCGAAGCTTGTCATTCTTGGAAACGGGGGCGAAATATTTGCATTGTCCCGCGCCGCCCAGGGAGATGATTGCCTTTGTACCCACGGCGTGGGCCTGGGATACCATCAGGTCCAGCTCTGTAGGGTCGTCAATGGCGTCCCCGCTGAGGTTTCCGTTTGCGTCCGGATAGATAAAACTCCAGATGACGTGGGTAAGCTGCCTATAGGGTACTAAATCCACTGAGTAGCTGGGGGTATTCCAGATGCTCCAGTCCGCATAATATCCCGCCAGAATCCTTTGGGGGACTTTTTCGCCGGTCACCTGTGAAAATGTGGTGGTTACAAGTAGAAAAATAGCCGAAAAAAACGCTTTCACAAATGCATCTAACTTCATGTCTGTAATATACTTTCATGCATCGAAAGTTGCAAAAAATCGTTATTAACAGTCTATCCACACTCTTTTAGGCCTTATGTGTACATATTTTTTGAAAAAATGCAACTTTTTTTGCAAAAAACGCCCAAAACCGTTGACAAGATAAGGTATTTCTTATTAAATTTGGCACACTCTAACATTCAGCAATGAATTAAGAGAAATGCCAAAGTAGCTCAGCTGGTAGAGCAGCTGATTTGTAATCAGCCGGTCGTAGGTTCGATTCCTATCTTTGGCTCGACATAATGGGTAGGTGCCCGAGTGGTTAAAGGGGACGGACTGTAAATCCGTTGGCTCACGCCTACAGTGGTTCGAAACCACTCCTACCCACTGTAAAACACGGCCTCATGGAACCAGAGAGCGTTCCATGAGGCTTATGCCCAGGTAGCTCAGTGGTAGAGCACTTCCTTGGTAAGGAAGAGGTCTCGGGTCCGACTCCCGATCTGGGCTCTCACTAAATTGGAGATAGAATCATGGCAAAAGAACATTTTGACAGAAGCAAGCCGCACTGCAACATTGGCACTATCGGCCACGTTGACCACGGTAAGACCACTCTGACCGCTGCAATCTGCACCACCCTCGCTGCAAAGGGTCTCGCAGCTGCAAAGCGTTTCGACGAAATCGATAACGCTCCCGAAGAAAAGGCTCGTGGTATCACGATTAACACCTCTCACGTGGAATACACTTCTGCCGCACGTCACTACGCACACGTTGACTGCCCGGGCCATGCTGACTACGTTAAGAACATGGTTACTGGTGCTGCTCAGATGGACGGCGCAATCCTCGTCGTTGCTGCTACTGACGGTCCCATGCCTCAGACTCGCGAACACATCCTTCTTGCTCACCAGGTTGGCGTGCCCAAGATCGTTGTTTTCATGAACAAGGTTGACATGGTTGATGACGTTGAACTCCTCGACCTCGTCGAAATGGAAGTTCGCGACCTCCTCTCCAAGTACGAATTTGACGGCGACAACACCCCGATCATCCGCGGTTCTGCACTCAAGGCTCTCGAAGGCGACGCAGAATACCAGGACAAGATCATGGAACTCATGGAAGCATGCGACACCTACATTCCGCTGCCTGCCCGTGAAACCGAAAAGCC
>NZ_FRBE01000046.1 GCF_900142535.1 Fibrobacter sp. UWEL | reverse complement strand
CGTGAATCCAGCGGCGACCTACTCTCCCGGACCCGTAGGCCAGGTACCATCGGCGATGCAGGGCTTAACTGCCGTGTTCGGAATGGGAACGGGTGTGACCCCTGCTCAATAACCGCTGAAACATTCTCAAAGGCAACATGTCCAAGGCAAAGCAGCTAACAGCTGACCGCCTGAAAGTGGATCCGGGCTGCTCACGCAACAACCGAACTCTATCGTTGAAAGAAAGGAAAAGCTCGCACGGGCTATTAGTATCGCTCGGCTCAACGCATCGCTGCGCTTACACCTGCGACCTATCGACGTCGTAGTCTACGACGGCCCTTCAGGGGGTTGCCCCCGCGAGACCTGATCTTGGGAACGGCTTCACGCTTAGATGCCTTCAGCGTTTCTCCGATCCGTACACGGCTACCCGGCAATGCCGCTGGCGCGACAGCCGGTACACCGGAGGTACGTCCGACCCGGTCCTCTCGTACTAAGGTCAGCTTCCCTCAAGTCTCGTACGCCCACACCGGATAGGGACCGAACTGTCTCACGACGTTCTGAACCCAGCTCGCGTGCCGCTTTAATTGGCGAACAGCCAAACCCTTGGGACCTTCTCCAGCCCCAGGATGCGACGAGCCGACATCGAGGTGCCAAACCTCCCCGTCGCTATGAACGCTTGGGGGAGATCAGCCTGTTATCCCCAGAGTACCTTTTATCCATTGAGCAACGGCCGTTCCACGCTGTACCGCGGGATCACTAAGCCCTACTTTCGTACCTGCTCGACGTGTCCGTCTCGCAGTCAAGCTCCCTTATGCCTTTATGCTCTGCGCGCGATTGCCGACCGCGCTGAGGGAACCATTGGATGCCTCCGTTACCTTTTAGGAGGCGACCGCCCCAGTCAAACTGACCATCAGACACGGTCCCTGTCCCGGATGACGGGACTAGGTTAGATCTCAAAGCGGGCAAGGGTGGTATTTCAAGGACGGCTCCACGACGACTGGCGTCGCCGCTTCAAAGCCTCCCACCTATCCTACACATGCCAACCCTAAAACCAATGTCAAAATACAGTGAAGGTTCATGGGGTCTTTCCGTCCAGGTGCGGGTTGCCGGCATCTTCACCGGCACTGCAATTTCGCCGAGTCCCGGGAGGAGACAGTGCAGAAGTCGTTACACGATTCGTGCAGGTCGGAACTTACCCGACAAGGAATTTCGCTACCTTAGGACCGTTATAGTTACGGCCGCCGTTTACCGGGGCTTCGATTCAGAGCTTCGCTTGCGCTGACTCCTCCTGTTAACCTTCCGGCACCGGGCACGTGTCAGACCATATACGTCCACTTGCGTGTTAGCATGGCCCTGTGTTTTTGGTAAACAGTCGCTTCTGCCGTTTCCCTGCGACCTCCAAAGGCTTCGGACTGTTCATCCTGACCCTCGGAGGCTCCCCTTATCCCGAAGTTACGGGGTTAATTTGCCGAGTTCCTTCTCCCGAGTTGTCTCGAGCACCTTAGGCTATTCGCCTCGTCCACCTGTGTCGGTTTACGGTACGGGCCCGCATCGACTCCCTTGCTGGCTTTTCCTGGCACGGGCCCACGCGACTCGACTTCCGGCCGAAGCCTTCCGTCGGTCCGGTGCCTGGGGCTCTAGGCCTTGCACACCATCCGCTCCATCCATCAGGAGCTACGCGCTGTCCCATGCGTCACCATTCGGTAGTAACGTCTTAGCGGGGTGCGGGAATGTTCGCCCGCTTGTCATCGGCTACGCCTCTCGGCCTCGTCTTAGATCCCGACTGACCCCGGGAGGATTATCCTTGCCCGGGAACCCTTGGACTTACGGTGTGCGGGTTTTTCACCCGCATTTTCGCATACTCATGCCAGCATTCTCATTTCCGATACCTCCAGCGCGCATCGCCACGCGCCTTCCCAGGCCTACGGAACGCTCTCCTACCACTCTTGCGAGTCCATGACTTCGGTGATGTGCTTAGTCCCGATCATTTTCGGCGCGGGGTCGCTTGACCAGTGAGCTATTACGCTTTCTTTAAAGGGTAGCTGCTTCTAAGCTAACCTCCTGGCTGTCTGTGCAACCCCACATCCTTTACCACTTAGCACATACTTGGGGACGCTTAGTCGATGGTCCGGGTTGTTTCCCTTTCGTCCGCTGATCTTATCACCCGCGGGCTGTCTGCCATGCATCATATTCCCGGTATTCGGAGTTTGATTGGGTTTGGTAAGCGGGTGTGCCCCCTAGTCCATCCAGTGCTCTACCCCCGGGAAACTAACATGACGCCATACCTAAATATGTTTCGGAGAGAACAAGCTATCGCCCAGTTTGATTGGTCTTTCGCTCCTACCCACAGCTCATCCGGACACGTTTCAATGTATATCGGTTCGGCCCTCCACGGAATGTTACTTCCGCTTCAGCCTGGCCATGGGTAGATCACTAAGGCTTCGTGTCTGCCGTGTACGACTGGTCGCCCAGTTAAGACTCGCTTTCGCTTCGGCTCCGGACCTGAGGCCCTTAACCTTGCCGTACACGAGCAACTCGCTGGCTCATTAAACAAAAGGCACGCCGTCAGGAGGATGAATCCCCCCTTCGACAGAATGTATGCACGCGGTTTCAGGCGCTCTTTCACTCCCCTCTCGGGGTGCTTTTCACCTTTCCCTCACGGTACTGTGCACTATCGGTCATCTGCTCGTATTTAGCCTTGGAGGGTGGTCCCCCCGTCTTCAGGCAGGATTTCACGTGTCCCGCCCTACTCTTCGACGTAGGCTCCATTCAATATCGCTACAGGCCTGTCACCTGCTGTGGGGGGGCTTTCCATCCCGCTTCGCGATATATCCTGAATGCCCGAACCGTCTGGGCTCCTCCCCTTTCGCTCACCACTACTCAGGGAATCTCGGTTGATTTCTTTTCCTCCGGGTACTGAGATGTTTCAGTTCCCCGGGTTTGCCTCCTCGGACCTATGTATTCAGTCCGTGGATACGCTTGCGCGTGGGTTTCCCCATTCGGAACCGCCGTAGTCAAAGACCCTTTGCGTCTCGTACGGCACTTTCGGGGCTTGGCCCGTCCTTCGTCGCCGGCAGATGCCTAGGCATCCCCCGCGTGCATTCCTTCGCTTAATTCCTATTTCCAACGATAAAGCTCGATCTAACTTGCTGCATGAGCAGCTCGAATCCACCTTTTTCTTTCAGTGCTTCAAGTCACTCTGTTTGCTTTAAATTGCTTATTCTTGGTTTCATGTTGCCAAAATTTCATTCTGCCGAAAGTCTCGTCGGACTTTCGCGTTTGCAGCGCCCGGAAGCGCCTTCTGGAGCTAAGGAGACTCGAACTCCTAACATCCAGCTTGCAAAGCTGGCGCTCTACCAGTTGAGCTATAACCCCTTAAGCTATGGGCCTGAATGGACTTGAACCATTGACCCCCGCCTTATCAGAGCGGTGCTCTAACCAGCTGAGCTACAGACCCGGGCTCTAAAAGAATCGGAGATGTACTTAGGTGACAGTGTCTGAACTGTGTTACAGGGTATTCATTTTACTCCTTAAAGGAGGTAATCCAGCCGCACCTTCCGGTACGGCTACCTTGTTACGACTTAGCCCCAGTCAAAGGTCTTGCTTTAGGCGCTGGCTCCCTTGCGGGTTGGCATCACGACTTAGAGCACTCCCTTCTCCCATGGCTTGACGGGCGGTGTGTACAAGGCCCGGGAACGTATTCACCGTGGTGTGCTGACCCACGATTACTAGCGATTCCAGCTTCACGGAGTCGAGTTGCAGACTCCGATCCGAACTGAGGCCGGCTTTGAGGATTGGCTCCGCCTCGCGGCGTTGCGACCCATTGTACCGACCATTGTAGCACGTGTGTAGCCCAGGATGTAAGGGCCATGAGGACTTGACGTCATCCACACCTTCCTCCGGGTTGTCCCCGGCAGTCTCTCCAGAGGGCCCCCTTGCGGGTGGCAACTGGAAACGTGGGTTGCGCTCGTTGCGGGACTTAACCCAACATCTCACGACACGAGCTGACGACAGCCATGCAGCACCTGTGCGGAAAGTTGTATTGCTACAAAACAGCGATCTCTCGCTGCGGCTTTCCCATGTCAAACCCTGGTAAGGTTCTGCGCGTTGCTTCGAATTAAACCACATGCTCCACCGCTTGTGCGGGCCCCCGTCAATTCCTTTGAGTTTCATACTTGCGTACGTACTCCCCAGGCGGTATACTTAACGCGTTAGCTCCGGTACCCGCGGCGAACCGCGGACACCCAGTATACATCGTTTACGGTGCGGACTACCAGGGTATCTAATCCTGTTTGCTACCCGCACTTTCGAGCATGAGCGTCGATAAGTCCCCAGCAAGCTGCCTTCGCCATCGGTGTTCTTCCTGATCTCTACGCATTCCACCGCTACACCAGGAATTCCGCTTGCCCCTGAACTATCCAAGAGGTGCAGTCCGGACTGCAGGACCGGGGTTAGGCCCCGGGATTGTACAGTCCGCTTGCATCTCCGCCTGCGCTCCCTTTACGCCCAGTGATTCCGAACAACGCTTGCACCCCTCGTATTACCGCGGCTGCTGGCACGAAGTTTGCCGGTGCTTCCTTTCGAGGTACATTCAACTGAGCCGAAACTCAGCCTTATTCCCTCACGACAGTGGTTTACACACCGAAATGCTTCTTCCCACACGTGGCGTTGCTGCATCAGGGTTTCCCCCATTGTGCAATATTCCCTACTGCTGCCTCCCGTAGGAGTCTGGGCCGTATCTCAGTCCCAATGTGGCCGATCACCCTCTCAGGCCGGCTACCGATCGTTGCCTTGGTGGGCCGTTACTCCGCCAACTAGCTAATCGGACGCAAGCTCATCCCGCATCGATAAATCTTTGGTCAACCCCCCATGCGGGGGGCCACCGCCTTGGGCATTAACCGCGCGTTGGCACGGGTATTCCCTGATACGGGGCAGATTGCTTACGCGTTACTCACCCGTTCGCCGCTAGGTCCGAAGACCCCGCTCGACTTGCATGTATAAGACACGCCACCAGCGTTCGTTCTGAGCCAGGATCAAACTCTTCATAAATTTTTTAAAGTCTTGGTCCCGTAATCACGTTCATAAAATGGCGATAACTAAAGTTATCGCTTTACTCTCGGCTCGGTCATGTCCAAGCAAGCTTGGCCGCGACTCTCGCCTTCTAAGTAATTGACTTCCTTGAATTTCTTCTAAGGTCCGTCACTAAGCACATCTCCGATTCCTTCAAACTGCTC
>NZ_FRBE01000045.1 GCF_900142535.1 Fibrobacter sp. UWEL | reverse complement strand
TGGTAGAGATCAAAAGCCCGAATCCATTCTTTTTCTGTGTGTTTCTTATACATGAAAACCCCGAAGGTTGTGTCCAACTTTCGGGGTTCACATCATTTAGTTGAGCGGGGCTTCTTTAGTTTTAATTGATTTCTTTCTTCTTTTCGGATATTACATCCAGTTTTTTCTTGACCTCAGGATGTTCAAATATCCCATAGGCGATGTTCAGGTAGTATTCCGCAAAATTCCAATCCTTTTCATCAAAGTACTGTATGCCATATTCACATGCCAAGTGGAATATGGCGGGATCGCCTCCCCCCATTGGGAAACCATATTTTTTCGCAATTTCACAGAAAACATCATATCCAGTATCCTTGACACAGTCTCCTGCGGTTTTATTTATGAAATCAAGCTCTGAGTAGGCCGATTTCACCTGGCCATCACAACCCAAGCTCATTTTATAGCAGCAAACCGCTTCGGTCCACAACTTCTTTTCAATGAAGTAGTACCCCAAGTTTCTAAAGCACCTTGCGATGTCTTTTTTATTAAACGCGATCTTAAAAGTTTCGATAGTTAATTGAAAGAATTTTTCCAGTTTGCCCCTGGCCTGAAACGTAGCTGCGTGTTCCAGGGCTATATGTGCCTTCGTTGGAGCCCATCGCATTGCTTTTTTTAACGCAACTTCTGCATCGTCGAACCGTTGTAGATCCATTAAAATCCCCCCATAAATGCGGTACATATCATGCAGAGGATAATTTGGAGCTTGCATTTTTTGCGAAGGCTTGAACAAGTGCCTATGCAGGGCAATTTCAAAATGTTCATCGAAATTGTAGTATGCAGTAAGCGAGGTATTCTCGTAAATTTTCGTTCTAGAAAGCCAAGCCTCCATTTCCTTAACGCTAGGCTCTATGGTTGACAAAGCCTTTTCAGGATTTCCGTTTTGAGCTTCGTCAACGGCAATTTTTAGGATTCCCAAAAATGGAGCCAATGAATGTTTGTAGAAAACGGAATCCTTAAATTTTTGGCCATTTGAATCCGATCCGGTTATTTTTTTCGTCAATTCTGCTGTATATTGGACAATTTCTTGCATGAATTCATGATTAGGGTTCCTATCATGGAACACCTTAACCATATCAATTAAGTAGAGAACGTCTTTTGAGGCATCCCCAGTAAGGCCAGAATTGATTTCTTCCTTTATTTTTTCAAATTCTTCTTTTAAGTGTTCCATTTTACGAGCTCCTTTTCATGATGATCCATAAACGCCATTTTGACGCATCACAAGTTTTTTATCGGTCTTAGAGCGAAAAATGTCAAGTATTATTTGAAAAAAAGAAAAATTGTCACTTTTTTGACGGTACACCAGTTCCGCCTTTATCCCCCTTAAAGAACAAATGTATAACTTTTAGTAGTTCTTGATTGTTTATATGGAAAGGTAATGATGAGAGTAGTTTGCGACTTCAGTGGATTGTCTAATGTATCCGCAGATAAGACACGAGATTTACCGGAAGAATTCAAATCGAAGTCCAAAAGATTCTTTTGGACTTTTGACAAACTTTCCGATTTTTTTGCGGTGGAAAGTTCCGTCTTTTTCAATGACTATCTTGAATATCTACAATCACCGGATGTCTTACCGAACCTAAAGCGATACCAAAAGGTATTCGTCTTTCCGTTTTATTATCAAAAATTCAAGGAAAAGGCTACTGATAGCATAAATCGCAGGGAGCTGTATAAGGGTTTCGCGGATTGCATTCCCGAATTCGACACAAAACAAATGACAGGTCGACGCCATAGTGAATATGTAGAAGCATTTAAAAAAGGGGAATGGCCAGAAATCAAAAATCCCCTAGATTTTTGGGGTAACCTAGAGTCCGATAATATTTACACAAGTATATTTCAGTTCATCTATGTTACATCCGATTTTGTTCGGTACTGCGATGAATCTCACATTGATTTCGACCTTCTTGGATGCATAAGCTTTTCCAAAAATCCCGCAGAACATTCCAATCGATTCGAAAATGTGCCGTTTGATGTGAACGAAGCAAACATTCCCTGGGTCATCGATTTCTTTTTTCCAATAATACAGGAAAAAGTTTCCGAAACGGACAGTTATTCTAATTTATGGTTTCAGCGTACGTTGGCCAACAATATTACGAAATGCGAACGCAGCCATATTTTCCAAAAATGTATAGCAAAGGTATTCTTGCCCGCTTGGAATAAAAAGAAGAAAATATTTCACGAAAGAAAAGGATTCACGACAAAACTATCCACGCTGTTCAAGGAGCTATTGTTTAGGGCTCGTTTTTACGGAGTGATTGCAACGCCTTATATTGACTTGGCGGACGATGAATCCACCTATCCAGATGCGGTCATGGCAAAGTTGGAATTGTCCCATTTATGCTATGAGAACGTATCCATATTCAATACGATTAAGTTTATAAAAAAAGCTAGGTCGACATTTGCCATGCGTTTAAAGGGAGCCCCCCTAAACAGTGACAAGATAGATGAAAATGAAAAGTTTTTTGTGCATCTAAAGAAGATTAATTTTTTACAGTTGTTAGAGACAATCTCTAAGTTAAAACTCTTTATAAACAATCGATCTTCATTAGAAAATGCAGATCGTGAGGAACTTTTTAATTTCTTATACGGCATCCTCAACTTCATGGCAGGAAATACACAAAATCTAAGAGTATTTCTACAAGGAAATATGAAAACGCTCATTAACATGGATGTGGAAAGATGGCTGATTCCTACGCTATTAGACAAGCTTATGTATTTTAGATTCCTCACATACGGCGATTTTGTGGAAGTTTCAAAACTCAACCTGAACATACAAGAATTCATTAATTGGGTTCAAGAAAAATAACGACCACAAAATCCTGGCCATTTTGCTAACGACCACAAAATCGGTTCTGATTTGAACCCCCTTCTCTCTAGGAGATAGGGGTTTCTTAATCTACATTACTCCTTGCGCAAAGCTTTGGCAATCAAAACATTCAACATGCTTTATAGGAGTAAAACATGTCCAACAGAACTCAAGAAAACCTTAATCACCATGCAAATCAGATGAACCCCAACAACCAGGCTTATCAGGATCGCATGAACAATCATTCTAATCAGCTGAATCCCAACAATTGGCGTTATCAGCCGCCAAAAGGAGGTAAGTAATATGGAACTTGTAAACGGTCCGTCTACAACAGGCCAAAAATCAGGTGGTGGCCGCGGAAACAATCCGCCCGGTGGAGGTAAGTAAAGAAAAGTTCGCTCACATAGTGGGCGAACTTTTTCATTCTTATCTAACTCCCCGAGGCACTTCCTTTTACCCTACCAGCAGTAGGGCGTATTTTTGAATCAGGGGGAAGCTGCTTTCTACATAGTCCAGCGGGTTCGTCTGAATTTTCCGGAAGATGTAGTTACAGAAGGTCCAGGCCACCATGGATTTTCGAGGGGGCAAGGTTTCCGCCAGGGGAATCACTTCCTCCTGGAGAATCTGTCGGGTTTTCCGCAAAGTGTCCACCCAAGATTCAAGACTTTCCATAATGTCATCAGAGCTATATTGGCTGCCCATATTGACAACGAATCTACCATTATGGGTTTTTAAAACGCGATCATGAAAGCCATAGACTTTCCTGGGCGACATCCGCTGGGCAATGGCATTCTGGACGGCCTCTTCCATATGGATCAAATCACTCAAGACCCTGTCCCACTGAACTGTACATTTATCCCAATGCAGTACCGTCCCCGCCGTATCGCTAACGGAAACCTTCGTCAGTTCGGGAATCAGCCCCACCCAGGAAAGCATCCGCATCATCTGGCGAGGCGTAAAAGGCTTCTGCATAAAGGACTCGTAGAAAAATCCATTTTCCATCTCTTCAGGGTTCTCAGGGACCTTGATGATGAACAAGTCCCCGTCACTTTTACCGTCTCTCTCCAGAGAAATCCTGTTTCCATATTCCAGCAAGGCCCTCATGGTCCTGAACTCCGATATGGGTCCGATACTATGCACAGCAAAAGGAACCTTCAATTCCTCCAGGGACAAAAGGGGCAGCGGATTCTCCACCAAAATGGAGCCTTCAAACCTAACGCAAATGACATCATAAAGGTTTTCGTTCTCCCCGCGCAGAATCTCAACTTGCAAGCTCTCCGGATTTACCCGATAGCGAATTCGGCCATTTTCGGAAATGAAGTCATCCCGCAGGATATACGTGGCCGTTACCAAAGGTTCCCGCAGCAACTCCAGAGCGGCCTCATCGGCAACCATCCCTCGGGGCGTCCTGAACGCCACCATATTGTAATCTACGGTAGTCCATTCCCCCGCCAAGACCCTACGGATCAAATCCCGGGAAGGGGCGCCCTGAGGTTCATCGCAAAACTGCTTGAAGGTGACTCCCCCCACAAAGAGTATCAAACCCTGCAACTGCTGGCGGAAACGAACTGAGTGGAGCGTCACCTGATCCTGCACCCCGAAGTATTTCCCTTCCGGGAACTTATATTCCGGGCTTTCCTTAAAGATCATGGACCTGGCATTGGGATACCCACGCCGATCCAAGTCCATATAGCGGCTGCCATAATTCGCGGTCTGATTCCGCAGCCACTTCTTAAAGAACCCCAGCTCGTTATCCAGTTCCTTGCGCAAAATCGGCACATCAACCATCTTGATTAGATTCTTGTGGGCATCCGGTTCCGGCGACGATGCCCCGGGGGAAAGGAACATCACGAAATCTTCCACGAAAAAATCCGTCGCTTCTTCCAGGCGTTCAATATAAGACTCCACCACATCTTCGCCAGGCTTCAAGTCCCCATAATACAGAACCTCGATAGGGCTCACCACGTTTCCGTAGCTCACACAGAAAAACGGCCAGTGGCAGGAACGGCAGCACAAATCCAGATACAGACGCCCATACAGTTTCCCCACCGACTGCAACAACAAGGATGTAAAATAAACCGAAATGGAAAACAGGATAAACCGTTCCTGTTCATCTACC
Organism: Fibrobacter sp. UWEL; assembly: GCF_900142535.1. NCBI lineage: Bacteria > Pseudomonadati > Fibrobacterota > Fibrobacteria > Fibrobacterales > Fibrobacteraceae > Fibrobacter > Fibrobacter sp. UWEL. The sequence continues at coordinate 1,198 of NZ_FRBE01000045.1, read as the reverse complement.
CCTGGAATCGGTTCCAGAACCGCCAAACCCTGATTCAAATTCGTGTAGTAGGGAACGCACCTATACTTATGCAGTTTCTCCGCCGTAATCTCCTGATAGGCATTGGCGTTAACATCCTTCAAGAACCAGCCCTCTTCACGATACTCCTTAAACGTCATCCTGAATACCTCGGCTTACTCTATCGCCCGCCGAGCCCAAAGTGTCAAAAAATTTTTGAAAAAATTGAAAAAAATTTTATTACCCCAAAAACGAGAGATCGGACTTCGTTCTGTTCTATATTTAGGGTATGAGCAAAATACAACGCAGTGAAATGACCCCCGTCCTCGAAGGAATCCTCGTTCGCCTGGCCAAGCTGGGCTTCGTCAGAGCCGCAGGCACCCTTTACGAGGCGTAGATTACAGAAACTACACAGGCGAACTTTTCCAGGACTTCACCAAGGCCATCCAGAGTTTTAGTTTCAGCAATGCCAGCACCACGGCAAAACTCCCCTTCTTGAGCTACGCCGTGGCCAACGTCAGCTTCCGCGCCAAGGACGTACTCCGCAAGGAAAAGCGCGAAAAGAAACTCCTCCGCACATTCTCCGGCCTGGCCAATGCGCGGCGCACCGACGAAATGGACCTGAGCGACGACGATATCATCGATCAGGCGATCCAGTACGAACTGAATTACAACGGTGTCCAGGCAGACATGAAGCAGGAGGCCCTGGAGGAAATGGTACGCAAGATTTTCAACAAGCTCAAGGAACAGAACCGCGAAAGCTTTGAATTCATGCAGACCTGCTATGATGTCATCAACGAGTCGGAAGACAACAAGCTCCACATGGACGAAGTGGCCAAGCGCTTTGTCAAGCGTGCCGACGGCCGACTGGTAATGCGCTGCCGCAGCGACATGTACCATCACAAGCGCAACGCACGCGCCGAGATCTCCGAAAAGACCAAGGCCGAACTGGACCGCATCCTCAACGACAACGGCGGCGAAGCCCTGCCCTTGACCAAGATCGATTCTGATTCTGGCGTGGCCTAGAATTTTGTGCAGTGCATTTTTCGTCGCGCGTACATACTAACGGGCGGTTTTCGCCCGTTTAGTATGCATCCAATTTTTGTACATCTTGAGGTGATGCATACTAAACGCTCCTTCGGAGCGGATTAGTATGTACGCGCATCCCGAGAGCAACCCGAAATCAACCTGAAATGCGCCT
>NZ_FRBE01000044.1 GCF_900142535.1 Fibrobacter sp. UWEL | reverse complement strand
TTTTTTAATCAATACGAAAAAGAGTGTATATTTATACCAACAAATAATGAATATGGTTTATGAGAAACCCTCTATTAAAAAATCAACAAGTCCACTAATACTATGTTTTTATGAGACCCATAATTATAAATGATTATTTATAATTAAAACCATAATTTCAACAAATAAATATGCTTTTTAGACAAAAAAGTGGCGTTTCCGCCACTAAAAAACTTGAAAAAAGATGAATTATTAGGCTAAAGCCTCGCTAACAGCCTTAATTAGGGTATTCATATTGATGGGTTTTGCCACATGTCCATTCATACCCGCCTTCAAGGCGTTACGACGATCTTCATCAAACGCATTTGCAGTCATCGCCACAATGGGGATATTCTTAAGGGTTTCATCTTGAAGATTGCGGATAACACGGGTGGCTTCGTAACCGTCCATATTGGGCATCTGGATATCCATCAGGATGAAGTCATAATAACCAGCGCTTGATTCCTTAAGCATATCAACACAGACGACTCCATCTACGGCACGTTCAACCTTAAAGCCAGCATCTACCAACAAAGTAATCGCAATTTCGGCATTCAGGTCATTGTCTTCCGCCAGGAGGATTCGCTTACCCTTCAAGTCCACGTTCACAGATTCTACTTCGCCGTGGGCCTTATTAAATTCTTCTTCGGTACACAGCCTATGTTCCAGAACGTAGGTGAACTTAGAACCCTTGCCTTCTTCGCTTTCCACCGTAATGGTACCGCCCATGAGCTCTACCAGCTTTTTCACGATGGGCAAGCCAAGTCCAGTCCCTACGATTTTACTTTCCGTGAAATTGCGTTCTCGAACAAAGGAATCAAATACATGAGGCATATATTCCTTGCTCATTCCAATACCATCATCCTGCACGACAAATTCGTACGCAGCATAGCCCTCGCGGGAGCAAGGAATTTCCCTCATGAAGGTATCAATGTGGCCATTCACCTTAGAATACTTAATAGCATTGCTAATCAAATTAATGATCACTTCACGGACCTTTACCATATCGCAGTAAACATACTGGTGCTGCACGGACAACGAAGAAGTAAGCTTCAAATTACGATCTTTAAGGGCTGTATCAAAGATATCCATAGTGGTATCGGTATTACCCGCTAAGTAGGTGGGCTGTTCATTCAAGTCAGCCTTACCACTTTCAATACGAGCCATTTCAAGAACATTGTTAATCAAGGATAGGAGGAAGTCACCCGAACCTTTCAGTTTTTTCAAGTATTCCCTGACCTTTTCAGGATGGTCACACTCCTTTTCCATCAAAGTGGCAAAGCCAAGAATTGCATTCATGGGAGTACGGATGTCATGACTCATATTGTTCAGGAACGCAGTCTTAGCACGGTTAGATTCTTCTGCGGCAACAAGAGCATCCTTAAGGAGCGCCTCCTGTTTTTTCTCATTCATCACAATTTCCGTAGCATCACCATGGTAACCACTCAAGCAGAAAGAACCATCAGGCAACTGAACTCCAGTACCACCACAACGGTTATACAAGTAACCCTTAGTGGGATGCTTCCATCGATAAAGAGCTTCCGCAAATTGTCCCGTTTTCATTTTTTCAATGGCAGCACCAAAGATCGGCACGTCTTCCGGAGCAATGCTGTTTGCAAATAGCTCATGCAAGTCTTCACGGGACATGGAATCCCCATCAATACCAATGAGCTCGTAAAATTTTTTATTTCCATAAAGCTGGTTGGGTTTTCCAGGCGTAAAGGTCACAAACCAGACGCCCAGGCCTGCATTGGAAATAATGTCATTATACTCGGCTAATTCCTTGCGACTCTTCTCCACACGTTTCAGAGCTTCTTCTACCTGGACCATTTCATCCACATCAACAATAACGCTCCAGGTTTCATCTTCAGAGTCTTCTGCCTTAATCACGCGTCCACGTTCCTGCACATGTTTCCACGAGCCATCTTTACAACGCATTTTGTAATTCATGGTGTACACTTCACCACGGGCGGCTTGCGCCAGGCCATCAGGAATAACGCGTTTTGCCTCTTCGATATCCACAAGACCAGCCATGGTTCCACCGGATATTTCCATCATTTCCGGCACCGTATAACCCAGCATGTTCGCCAACTGTTCAGAGATATAGGTAAAGGTATAGTACTTGTCCATCTTGCCAATCTTAAAACCGCCATGGATAGTTTCAGCAACGGTCTTTGCCTGCAGTTCGCCCTTCATCATGGTGGAACGCAATTGCTTGTTCATCATCTGCAATTTTTCGTTAAAATCAGCAAGATCCTTTAAGCGACGATGTTCTTCCGCATCACCTAAATACATGCCGATGTACGCCAATAAAAGTCCTACACTAACACCCAGCTCCGAGAAACAGCCGTGCACATCAATATAAATCTGAATGAAAGAACCCAGAGCAGGCGGGACCACGTAAAAAACAATGAACTTGATTACCCCAGAATTCTGAACAACCCTATTCCTGATTTTCTCCCTAAACAAAAGAATGAACACTCCTAGGATATAGGAGTACGGCACCAACGGCTGAAGGAAGAACAATGTTCCTCGATGATATTCCCAATCATCACCTACATAAAAGACCCAATGGGTCTTAAAAGACACAATACAAAGCACCACATACAGGATCATGGGGAAAGAACCCCAAATTTTAAATTTGTTATGAGGAGTGTCATGAATCAAGCCAAAAAGTCGAATCAGCCAGAAATCAACAAAGTAGGTTGAAACCGCCGGAAGAGAAACGATCATCAAGTAAACGAACGCCTTAAGAGGTCCGGCAATATCTACAAGACCATACTCGAAAGACAGCGTCGTAACGGCCATTGCCTGAAGCATGACTACCGTAAGTGCAAAGCAGCTAAAAGCAAATTGTGCAGGAGATTCTTTTCTCTTGGAAAAGGCCATCACTAAAATGAACGCATCAATCAAGAGAAAGAACACTGCGTGCAGGACGTAAACCGATCCCAGAATTCCATCAAAATTAAAACTCATAAGACACCCATGTAAGAAATCCTTAACAGACAATAATAAACGATTTTTACCCTAATAAAACATAAGGAATGAAAAAAATCCCTCTTTTGTTAACGTTATTCATCCATATGCCCCCGCAAAACAGACTTTCTAGCGTTACACAATTCGTAAAAACACGTAACTCCTTATTTTACAACATATTACGGATAGATCTACATTTTTTATACGTTTTTTGTAAATCCAGGCTTTTTAAAACCCATTTTTCACGTAAAAAAAAGCCCATTTTTTTATTTAAACACCTATTGCCGAGGGGGGTTACCTTTTCTATTTTTGCACCCGATGAAGAGAACTGAACAACAGATTCCGGCGCACGCACATACCCCCTACGGTATGATTGGTAAAGTTGTTTCTGTTTTCAGTTTTAGTGGTTTTAAGGCAAAGGCATTTCGCTTTTGCCATTTTTTTTGCCCAGGTTTTAGAGATTAACAAGTAAAAGGTAAAACGTATGAACGATAAATTCAATTGGAAGGCAAAGCGCGAGCGCAAGGCATTCTTGGCCTTGGCTGACGGCACGGTTTTTAATGGCTACGCATTTGGCGACGCCAAGGACACCGTAGGCGAAGCTGTGTTCAACACGGGCATGGCTGGTTACAAGCAGATTCTTACCGACCCCTCCTACGCAGGTCAGTTCGTGGTGTTCACCACCGCTGAAGTGGGCGCCTACTCCGCCAAGAGCGAAAAGTCCGAATCCCGCCAAGTCTTTTTGAACGGTATTGTCATCAACGACCTTTGCGACGCTTCCGAAAACGTGGGCGAAGAATCCCTGGACACCTACATGAAGGCCCAGAAGAAGCCGGGCATTGCAGGTGTCGATACCCGCGCCCTCACGCTGCACCTCCGCGACAACGGCGCCCAGAAGGCATACCTCCATGTCGAGAATTTTGACATGAGCGAGGCCGACGCGGTTCAAAAAGCGAAGGAATGGATTGGCTTGGATGGTCAGGACTACGCTTCTGTGGTCAGCGACCCTAACGGGTACGAATTTTCTACCGAGGGCAAGTACAATGTGGTGGCCCTGGATTTCGGCATCAAGACCAACATCCTCCGCGACCTTGCAAGCCAGGACATGAAGGTGACCGTCATGCCCATCAACACTACCTTCGAGCAGATTCAGGCCAAGAATCCCGATGGCGTGTTCCTCTCCAACGGTCCTGCCGACCCCAACTCTCTGCCCCAGGTTGCAGCTCTCGTAAAACAGCTCCTTGGCAAGTATCCTCTCATGGGCATCTGCCTGGGTAACCAGCTGCTGGGCCTGGCTCTGGGTGCAAAGGTGACCAAGCTGAAGTTCGGCCATCATGGCTGCAACCACCCGGTAAAGCGCCTGGAAACTGGCTCCGTGGAAATCACCAGCCAGAACCACAACTACGCTATTGAAGCAGAAACTCTGCCCGCCGATGTGGAAGTCACCCACATCAACCTGAACGACAACACCGTGGAAGGCATTCGCCACAAGAAGATGCCCGCATTCAGCGTTCAGTACCATCCGGAATCTGCTCCGGGTCCTAACGACTCTTACTACTTGTTCGAAGAATTCAAGAAGATGATTGAAGCTTTTAAGGGAGGCAAGAATGCCTAAGCGTACAGACCTCAAAAAGATTATGCTCATTGGCTCTGGTCCGATCGTTATCGGTCAGGGTTGCGAATTTGACTACTCCGGCGTACAGGCTTGTAAGGTGCTCCGCCGCGAAGGTTACGAAGTGGTTCTGGTGAACTCCAACCCGGCAACCATCATGACCGACCCGGAAATGGCCGACCGTACTTACATCGAACCGCTGAGCGCTGATATTCTTCACGAAATCATCCGCCGCGAACGCCCCGATGCATTGCTCCCCACTCTGGGTGGCCAGACCGCTTTGAACCTGGCCATGGAACTCCACGAAAAGGGCATTCTCAACCGCTACAACGTGGAACTGATCGGCGCCAAAGCAGAATCCATCGCCCGCGCAGAAGACCGTAAGCTCTTTAAGGACGCCATGCTGAACATCGGCCTGGACCTCCCCCGCTCCGGTTCTGCACACTCCATGAGCGAAGCTAAGGCAATCGCACAGACCATCGGCAGCTGGCCTTTGATCATCCGTCCGGGCTTTACCCTGGGTGGTACCGGCGGCGGTATCGCATATAGCGAAGACGAATTCGAAGCTATCGTGACCCGCGGTCTTGACGCATCCCTCAACAACGAAGTCTTGATTGAAGAATCCCTCCTGGGCTGGAAGGAATTCGAAATGGAAGTCATGCGCGATAAGAAGGGCAATGCCGTTATCGTCTGCTCCATCGAAAACCTGGACCCCATGGGCGTTCACACTGGCGACTCCATTACCGTGGCCCCCATCCAGTCTCTGGATGACCGTGCCTACCAGGCCATGCGTGACGACTCCCTGAAGGTTATGGAAGCTATCGGTGTTGAAACCGGTGGATCCAACGTTCAGTGGTCTATCGACCCCAAGACGGGACGCCGCATCATTATCGAAATGAACCCCCGCGTTAGCCGTTCTTCTGCTCTTGCTTCCAAGGCAACCGGCTTCCCCATCGCAAAGATCGCAGCTTTGCTGGCTGTGGGTTACACTCTTGACGAACTGAAGAACGACATTACACAGTCCACTCCTAGCTGCTTCGAACCGGCTTTGGACTACGTTGTTACCAAGGTTCCTCGCTTTACCTTCGAAAAGTTCCCCAAGGCAGATAGCACTCTTGGCACCCAGATGAAGTCTGTGGGCGAAGCCATGGCTATCGGCACCAACTTCAAGCAGTCCATCCAGAAGGCTCTCCGCTCTCTGGAAACTGGTTTCGGCGGCTTCGGTGCTTGCGCCAAGTGCGAACAGTTCCTGGCTTACGATGACGAAACCTTGGCCAAGGAAGTTGCACGCCCCAGCGCAGAACGCATCTTCGTGGTTTACGCCGCATTCCGCCGCGGTTGGGACATCGAAAAGCTTTACGAAATCACCAAGATTGACCGCTACTTCCTCCGTCACCTGGAAGAAATCGCCCTCTTCGAAGACGAAATCAAGAGCGCAGGTTCTCTCGAAAACCTCTGCAAGGACAAGGACCTGTTCCGCCAGGCAAAGGAATTCGGCTTTAGCGATATCCAGATCGGTTACCTGTTCGGCAAGACTCCGGAAGAAGTCATGGCTGCACGTAACGCCATCAACCTGAAGCCCAGCTACTACTCTGTAGATACCTGTGCCGGTGAATTCGAAGCTATCACTCCGTATTACTACTCCTGCTACGCAGAACACACCGAACCCGTTCGCGAAGTGCCGAACCGCCCCAAGAACAAGCGCATCATGGTGCTTGGCGGTGGCCCGAACCGTATCGGTCAGGGTATTGAATTTGACTACTGCTGCTGCCACGCAGCCTTCACCCTGAAGAAGCAGGGCTACGAAGTTATCATGGTCAACTCTAACCCCGAAACCGTTTCTACGGACTACGATACTTCTGACAAGCTGTACTTTGAACCCCTCACTCTCGAAGACGTGATGGGTATCTACGAACGTGAAAACTGCGCCGGCGTTATCGTTCAGTTCGGTGGTCAGACTCCGCTGAACCTTGCAATGCGCCT
>NZ_FRBE01000043.1 GCF_900142535.1 Fibrobacter sp. UWEL | reverse complement strand
CGCTTCCTGGAAGACGCTACCGAACTTGACGTGGACTGCATCAGCGACGGCAAGCACACTGTTGTTGGCGCCATCATGGAACACGTGGAACCCGCAGGCATTCACTCCGGTGACTCCGCCAGCGTTATCCCGCCCATGACCCTCTCCAAGGACCTGCAGGAAAAGGTTCGCGGCTACGCTAAGGAATTCGCAAAGGAACTCCATGTGGTTGGCCTCATGAACATGCAGCTGGCCGTCAAGGATGGCGAGCTCTACATGATCGAAGTGAACCCCCGCGCCTCCCGCACCGTGCCCTTCGTTTCCAAGTCCATCGGCGTGCCTCTGGCAAGCTACGCAAGCCGCTGCATGCTGGGCGAAACTCTGGAAGAAATCGGCTTTACCGAAGAAGTCCACGTTCCTTACGTCAGCGTTAAGGAAGCCGTGTTCCCCTTCGTGAAGTTCCCGGGCGTCGACGTTACCCTGTCTCCCGAAATGAAGTCCACCGGCGAAGTCATGAGCCTGGATCGCGACCGCGGCCTTGCTTACCTCAAGAGCCAGCTGGCATCCGGCAACAAGGTTCCCGGCCAGGGCAGCATCTTCGTATCTCTCCGTGACGAAGACAAGGAACGCGCAGTACCTCTGATCCGTCAGCTGGTGGATCTGGGCTACAGCCTGTACGCCACCCGCGGTACCTCTACCATGCTTTACAATGAAGGCATCAAGACCCGCGCCGTGTTCCGTATCTCCCGCGGTCGCCCGAACCTGCTGGACCTTATGCACGACGGCGAAGTGCAGTGGATCATCAACACCACCGAAACTGGCGCCGAAGCCATGGTGGACGAAATCCAGATGCGCTCCAAGGCAGTGGTCAGCGGCATTCCTATCACCACAACCATCGCAGCCCTCACCTCCACCGTGGAAGGCCTCATGGACAAGCACGACTACGGCCGCTTCGAAGTCTGCTCACTGCAGGAGTATCACCGTCACATCGTGAAGTAAGAGGATGTCATCCCGGACTTGTTCCGGGATCTCCTTTCACTAAAGTGTCATCCTGAGCGAAGCGAAGGATCTAAAAGCATTAAAGGACTTGAGTTCATCTCAAGTCCTTTTTTTATGGGCGTTGCGACGCGCCAAAGAGAGTTTCAAGAATGTCAAGACGGTTGATTTTGAGAAAAGAAATTATTGGAGTTGAATCAGAAACGACAATCATCCCTACCTCTTGGAAAGTAGTTCCATCACATTGCCTGCGTCCTGTTCAACTTCTTCCCAGCTCTGGTCAATATACGGGATTCCCTCGTTCCCATACAATTCAATCAGTTCCCACTTGGAAATGCCCAAAATTTCGGCGGCACGACCATGCGAGATTGTCTCGTTCTTGATAAAGGGGTACAGCAACAACGCATTACGACGGAGCTCATCGCACTTGTTTTCGCACACCATGAAATTCATGATGTCCTCCGGGACTTCCATTGTTATTGTCGCCATAATCGACCTCCTTCGCTTCCCGCTAATATACATCTTTACAGCATTCCAGGGAAGGTCTTGTACTTTTCCCGAGACCCTTTTTTGAATACAAATATTCTCTACGCAAACTTCGGTATGGAATTCGCCACTATTGGCAGAAACTGCTTTATTCATTTTTTCCTCCGGTCGCTACAGACTTGAAAAGCGACGGTTTGATTGGCTGTGTCAAGTCATTTGACACTGTATACTTTCCGTGTTTATGACCATCCGCAGTCAAGCAGGGGCAGTTCAAGCGCAAATTCTCCCAAAACCGCCTAAATGTAAACTTGGGGCAACATTTGGGTAGGATTTAAACATTGTGGGTATACAGAGCCTTTTTATTAGTGCTTTTTTTGTTCACTACTTTTAGCCTGTCAAAATTAGTCCATTGCCGTTTTCAGGCTAGAATCGCCATATTCGCGTTTTGGGATACCTCTGGACTCACGAAACATTGTCCAAATAGTTGACATGGTTTTAGCCCCAAAATCAGCCCAGAATCGCGCCGTGGAATCACAAATAAAGCTGTTTTTGCTATTCCTAAAAAGACCGCCAGAAACAACGAAAAAAACGAGTTTTTACACCCGTTTCGTAACCCTGGGAAAACTCGTTTCCAATAATGTCTACAAACACCCCTACTCAGAGTCCTTGACACAGCGGACAGAAAGTCCGTCGTTTTCGTTATCGGCACAGACACTTATCATTCCTGCAGAACTATTGCTGAATTCGACTATCACAGGACAGTCATTATTTCTTGTATCTATGGTAGATGTCCAGAAATAGGCGGAAGTTCCGGGCTCGAAAAACTTTTGGAATTCTGCGGAATATTCGCCGGCAGGCAGAGCGGCAAAGCCGTATTTGTCAATTGCTTTTTTCCAACCTTGGGCGGCATAATCGTAAAATGCCGAATAGCCCCCATTTCCACTGAACGGCCATTCCTCTATTGAAGGAAGGTGCCATCCTGAAGGACATACAGAATTGGCTGCCTTGAGAGTATATAGGCGCCCATACTTGTCGCAGTTTTCCGTCTTGTTTTCGTTACACCAGCTCTGGACTCCGTCTTCCATTTCGTAGTTGAGGTTTTCAGCCATCCAGACGCCTTCTTCTAATTGGACCGTCTTATAAGTTTTGCTATCACGGGAATCGTCCATAACGGAATAGTCGTGTTCGCGTTTTGTAGGCTCTGGAGCCGATCCTTCGCTGATTTCGTAGGTGATTCCGCTGAACCGAACAAACTTGACATTCTTGTTGTTCGCATCAATGTCGAACCAGTGATCACTATAGCACGAACATGTCGTTTCCATATGATGCTCTCCGTATTCGATTTCCAATGTATCACCGGAACGCTTTGTCAACAGGTCTGCTTCAACTTGACAGAGATCCATTACGTTCAAAATCATCACTTGGTAATTTCCTTTACCGTCTTGAAGAATGTAAGCCTTGGGCAATTCTTCTGATGAGTCTTCTACACTAGCAATGAGGGCAGATCGTTTAGCTAATACTCGTTGCTCTAAACCAGATGAAATGCAAAAGCCGAGTTTCAAGCCTCGTTTAGTGTCTTCTGCAAACGCATTTGAAGACTCTGCTTTGTCACTAGAACTAGATTGCAACTCACTTGATGAAGAATGTTTGATGTCTACGGAACTGGACGAATTATCTACGGAGCTCGAAGAACTATCGTTCTGCGCCACGGTGTTGTCTATTTCTGTAGTCCCCGCCTCGTTAGGAGAATCGGAGCAGGCCCAGAGCAGAGCTACGGATAAAGCGATTACGAAATTTGTCTTATTCATATTCATTAGCCTTTCCTTGATTCAATGTTGCTAATCTTGTCTGTCAAAGGGAAAATTTGCAAATTCATTTGGTAGACCTGATCTATCTTTTGACACTCGTTGGCAATGTCGACAATCTTCTTGCGGAAAATTTCGATTTCCCTGGTGATACGATCATAAGTGCGCTTGTCAATGCCCATGGTGATTCCCGAAAAGTTGCGTTCCTCGACAGAATCGTTGGCGATGGAGCGTGCCGCCAGTTCGGTCATCTTTTTATTCATGGTTCGAATGACAAGGGGTATAGTTTCCTTGGAGCCCTTCACGGCCTTTTGCGTTTGCTCATATGTTTCGTCAGCATTCTTTTTGAGCAGGTCTGCCTTGACAAGGAACTGCAGGGTGTCGCGGACTTGTGCCGCCGTCGTCTCGCTACGGATTTTGGAAGCGATCTCACCAAAAGTAGCTCTCGGCATGACGGGCGCAAGTTCGCGGACGATAGGACAGGTCGGGTCTTCATAGTAGCGAAATGCATCTGCATCAATTATTCGGATCTTATTCATGCGGGCTTCGCGTTCAAGCGCCATAAGGGCCGCTTCCTTTTCGCTGTCGTTCTTGGCGTTGCCAAATCTTACGAGCAAGGCGAAATAGGTGAAATCAAAACCTTCTAGATTCATGGCACGAGCCACCTTAGCGACACCCGGCTTGCTCAAGCTTGTTTTGCCATCGCAGACCAGTTTCAGGTATGCCGGAGAAGCAAAACCAGCAAGGCTTGCGAATTTACGCCATGTGAAGTAAGAACTTCTTTTGCGTTCTTCATAGAAGTCTTGCATATATTGGCGGTAGTCTTGATATTCAGTAACGGGTCTCATGTTATGAAAAATAAAACAAAAATAGCGATTTTGCAACAAAAATCACCGTTTTTCAAAAAATTTTCAAAAGAAAAACGAATATGATACAAATGCGTTTCATAAACAACTTACAAGAAATCAACTTTCCACATTTGCGTTAGCCGGGCTCTGTCGGGCTAAGACACTGTATACCTTTTGTGTTTATGACCATCCGCAGTCAAACCGCAGTCAAGCAGGGTCAGTTCAAGCGCAAATTCTCCCAAAATCGCCTAAATGTAAACTTGGGGCAACATTTGGGTAGGATTTAAACATTGTGGGTATACAGTGTCACTAAATTTATACAAAAGTTTGGGCGTTGCCCTTGCCGTGACATTCTGTCCGACATTGCCAAACTACTTAGTCAAGTCAATCAAATACTGCAAAAATTTAGGAGAAATAAAACGGTCGCTATCCTTCAAAAGGGCTACATAATTAAGGATATCGTCCTTTGAAAGAATCGCCCTTTTATATGCCGTTGCAATAACGCCGACGACTCCAGTCATCGAAATGCCAAGCTGTTTTGCGACCATGCGTCCGTGTGCTTCATCCATAAGCAACAAATCCGAGTGAGACTCTAGACAAAGCGTTAATGCCTCGCTTTCGCCCAGATCAAGACCGGTTGCCTTTTGCAACAGACTGACCTTCGATTCGTCTTGCACCGGTGTTACCTGCAAGAAATCACAATTTCTTATTATTTCGGCCTCGTTGAAAAAAATTGGATTCTGCGTAAGTTCCGTAAACACAGCTTCAGGAATTTTCACGGAGCCGTACATCAATTTCAAAAGATCCAGACGGCCTATTTTTAGCAGCGTAATAATTGGAGTCGTATCAGAAACAACAATCATCGATCAGCCTCGGTCCATGGCCATTTCGCAATTAGCGATATCTTCTTCCAAATCTTCTATTGGAGAATCTATAAAAGGCATGCCGAAGCGCTGGTAAATTGAGATAAGGTCGAACTTGTTCATTCCAAGGAGTTCTGCAACGCGGCCCCTGGAAAGCACCCCATTTTTCACGAAGGGGTACATCATCAATGCCCTTTGTTCATTCAGCAAAAACGCGTCCTTTGTTTCAAAGAACGGCAAAGCCTCCTGCGGGACTTCCATTGTTATTGTTGCCATAATCGACCTCCTTCGCTAGCCACCAATATACATTTTTACAACTTTCCTGGGGAGGTTTTACACTTTTTCCGCCCCATTTTATTGTCAGCTACCTAGTTTTGGGGAAGCTTACATAGGAATTTTTGATGTAAAGGAGAGCGTCGAAAGCACTCACAAGCCAGAACAAACTAAAGATCTAATCGCAATACAGAACAATCTTGTGATGTCAACAACTGAAAAAATAGAAATACCGGATTTAGTGTATGTGCTAGATGATGTACTTACAACAGGAACTCATTTTAAAGCTATAAAGAATAAAATTTTGGAAATAAACCCAGACATCCGTGTTATTGGGTTATTTTTTTACAAACCCGAAGGTCCCCTAGACTACTATAAATACCTTCGAGAAAACAATAAGAACGGGTAAAGAAAGGCTGGTTTCATTAATATCTTCTATTGCTGCACTGAAGGTGCAAGGATTTAATCATTTATTAGACAATAAACTAATTGTTTTTTAGATTTTTGGCATTACCTTTCTGATTTTTTCTTTTATAATATTTATCAAATTTATTTATCGCATTTTCAATTTCTTTTTGTTGCGATGGCGTTAATGCGTCAAGATCATCTTTGAAATCATGACCAATGGACCAACGATAAAAATCCTCAACACTTAAATTTGGGGGCAAAAAGTATGAAAGTAATGAATCATAAGGAATCTCCATTCTCAAATCAACCAATTTCCCATCAAAATAGAAAAAATCTAAAGGCGACGCCAAAGAATCTACCAAGAAATTTGGTTCCATTTTTTCGTCATAGGACCCCAAAAAATATGTTAGATGAAATGATTCTTTAGAAGAAAAACATTGTCCTTTTTTTCTCGCACGAAGTTCTGAAATAGGGAGCCCAGAGTTTTCTCTATCTTTCCAATATTCAGAGCCAACTCCAATATTCGTGCTTCTTTTACCTATTAAAAAATCAAGGCCACTTCTATAGATAAAATAAGGGACAATGCGAATATCACAATAAGATAGATTTTTTCTTTTTTTCTCTTTCATACCTCTAATCATCCCTAGCGCAACAAACTCTGCATTCAGAGCTTTTTCGCTAAAAGCATTTTGAAAACTAGACATACCATTTTCTGCACACTTGATTTTTTGGTTCTTTAAGAAAGAATCAGTCATTCCTTTTGTCAAATTAGTATATTCTTGATTTGAACAAAATAATTTAAAATATCTAGCTAAAATGAAATTTTTCTTAAAAAAATGGCCGTAAAAAAGATTCTGGCTCCTGTCTACATAAGAATATAGACCTTTAGGTATAATGGTTCACTTTTTTCAACAGAAAAATTTGCATTCTTAGTTGAACTTGTTTGACTTAGGCAACATTGCCCAAACGAACCTTCTTGAAATAT
>NZ_FRBE01000042.1 GCF_900142535.1 Fibrobacter sp. UWEL | reverse complement strand
GATGCACTACGTTTTACGGCCTCGTCGCTATAGACATGCCAGCTATCGTAATATTCGCCAATGTCGTTGACGTTAAAGTCGCAAATCCAGATGCTGTATACGTGAGGAATGTCGTAGCGGAAACGTTCCCGTGCAGCCACATCCTGCCTGCTTTCAGAAGGATACTTTTCGCGAATGGCAGCGTCGAAACGTTTCTTTTCTACACACAGGAAAGCACTCTCCTGGAGGATAGCCCGTTCTGCAAAAAAGGTCAGAGACATCTTCTGCATCTCGATATCAATATGCATTCCAGACTCGGTCTTAGCGTGAATGTCCATGCGCAGGTTCAGCAAATCAGTCGCATGGACTTCCAACTCCGAATCCAGAAAATCCACATGGGTGATGAGGTCCGTTTCCTTATGGAGAATCGCGTTCAAGAAGCTGACCATGGCGGGCCCGTTCTTGAGCAAGCGCTTAAATCCGGGATCAAGTCGCGGATCCAGATATTTTGACTTGCTGTATTTTTCATAGAGTTCCTCGAAGCGGGACTTTTCCTGCTGAGGCGATGCGCCAACTGCGCACAGTGCCGACTCCAGTTTTTGATTTTCTTCAAACGACGCCATATAGATTCCCAGCGGGAACGCCCCCGCGATGGCATAAGACGGATTGGCCTTACATATCTATACACGATGTAATGGTCGAAAAATTTCCAAAATTTCTGTAAAAATCTTGTAAAAACGTATGGGAGTGCACAAACGCAAAAATGGGAAGCCCTCACCATGAGGGTTCCCTAGAATATTTTTTATGGGATAATTTTTTAGGAGATGGTTATTCTTCTGTTTCTAGCTTTACGCAACGGACGGAACGTCCATAAGTTTTTGAACCAAGAGAATTACTGCCAGGAGCCTCGATAGACGAAGTTCCTAAAGAGTTTGTTTGGACATAAGATCCTGCGTCTCCTTCATATTCTCGTTCTACAGGATAATACCAAAATTCACCCATTCCAATATTGGTGAAGTTTCCTTCCTTTTCTCTAATTCCACTACCAAGTAGTGAATATCCTGTATAATTGGATCCGCTAAAATAGGATGAACGAAGGCCCTTTACACCTTCATCATTTGTATTGGCATGCCAGATGGTGTAGAAATCATTGTAGGTAAGCAAGCGCCAGCCATCGGGGCAGATACCCTGGTGGTTCGGCTCGATTTTATCGGCACAGCTTTCTGTATTGCAGCTGCTGGGCAACTGCATCATTTCGGCCCACTGGTAAAGTGCACCGTACATATCACATCTGGTGGTGTCGTTTTTGTAGCAGTAACGTTCAATCTTTGTATCGTCTGACTGTTCCTTTATTCCACGAACCATTTCGCCGATGTTCAGGTTTTCTGCCATGACGGTCACAGAATTGGGGTTTCCGCTAGTATCCTTACCGGCGATGGTGATGTAATAGTAGCTACGGCCATTTCTTTCGTCGACAAACTGCTTGTAGGCGTCCTCACCAACTTCAAATTCGCCGGCCAAAGTCACAGAATGATTAAACGGAACGTATTCGCTGCTGCTAGAGACCTTCACAGAACTAGAAGAAGACTTTGCGCTGGAACTGCTGCTCTTTGCAGAGCTAGAGGAAGACTTGGCAACAGAGCTGCTAGACCCTTCGACTCCGGCGGAGCCTCCGCTCAGGGTGACACTAGAGGACGAGCTGCTTTTTGCAGAACTGCTAGATCTCTCGGCTTCGCTCGAGATGACATTGGAGGAACTGGAACTTGCCTTTGCACTAGAGGAACTGCTAGATCCCCGATCGGAGTCGGGGATGACACTGGAGGAACTGCTGCTCTTGGCGACACTGCTGGAGGATTCTTCCACACTGGATGAGGACTCATCGTCCTTTACACCAGTTGGTGAACCTGTCGAACCATCGTCCCCGCAGGCCGCAAGCAACATAGTAACCAATAACATCGCGACTAGATTCTTCGACGCGCTACGCTTGCTCAGAATGACACTCGGAAAACATTTTTTCAAAACGTTCATCATAACCCCTGATTGTTTTTACCATGGAAAGATAATAAAATAGGACGAACCCTAAGGTTTTCCTTTGGGGCTTCTATATCTGGCCACTATATGTTGTGTCGTCTTGAGATTGGATTTTCCTTCCGGAGGGGTCGTATAAATACTTGCGTTTTTGTCAAGACGTGTCCTCAAAAATTGTCCAGATTTTTATTGGAAATTCATAAATCTTTATGTGTCAATGGGTTAAAAAAGTGAGTGCTTTTTTGAGTAGTTGTTGATAGTGTGTCGATGGTCACAAATACTTTCCTAAAACTTACAAAAACGTGACAGTTTTTTGAAAAATTTACAGATTTTTTGCCCTCGACTATACAAAATCGAAATTCTTTTGTTATCTTATACACCACATCTTGTGGTGGCGGTTAGGAAAATGGCACAAGATATAGTGGAAGAAGAAAAAAAGAACTTTTTTTGACAAAAAACGGCAGACCAGGAAAAATCTTGCCGCCTTGTCATAAGGATTGTGTGATGATCTTTACCGTGAAGAAGCGTGACGGCCGTGAAATGCCGTTCAACATCGAGAAGATTGCCGACGCCATCGTTAAGGCTTTTCGTGCCTCTGGTGAACTTGAAGAACAAATTAAGGCTTCTCAGTCTCAGCTGGATCTCCTCGGTGGTGAAGACGTTCTGACCAGTACTTCTCTTAAGGTTGCTGCTTACGCCGTAGGCCGCCTGGAAGCAGAAGGTAAGACCAAGCCCGAAATTGAAGATATCCAGGATGCTGTTGAAAAGGCCTTGACCGAAGCCGGTTACGGTGACACCGCCAAGAGCTACATCCTGTATCGTGCAGAACGTACCCGTGTTCGTGAAGTGAACACTCGTCTCATGCACACTCTCCGCGACATTACTTTCAGTTCCGCAAAGGAATCTGACCTGAAGCGTGAAAACGCAAATATTGATGGCGACACCGCCATGGGTACCATGCTCAAGTATGGTTCCGAATCCGCAAAGCATTTCTACACCATGATGATGCTGAAGCCGGAACACAGCCGCGCTCATTCCGAAGGTGATATCCATATTCATGACCTGGATTTCTACGCCCTCACCATGACCTGCTGCCAGATTGACTTGATTCGTCTTTTCAAGAACGGCTTCAATACCGGTCACGGCCATCTCCGTGAACCGAAGGACATCCGTAGCTATGCCGCTCTCGCCGCTATCGCTATCCAGTCCAACCAGAATGATCAGCATGGTGGTCAGGCTGTTCCTAACTTTGACTATGCCATGGCCGACGGCGTTCGTATCACTTACCGCAAGGCATACCTCTCCAACATGGTGAAGGCTTTGATTCTCTTGACCGGTAAGGAAGAAGAAGAACTGCAGCCCATGATCAAGAAGCTCCATGCTGAAATGGCTGAGATGGGCATGGTTGCTACTCTCGTCCCCAACGAAAAGTTTGTTCAGGCTGAAGCTCACGAACTTTCCAAGACCTTCTCCACCGAGGTGGTGATGGGTGCTCAGAAGTTCGCTGAAAAGCAGGCCTACGAAGAAACCGACAAGGCTACTTTCCAGGCAATGGAAGCTTTTGTCCACAATTTGAACTCCATGCACAGCCGCGCCGGTGCTCAGACTCCGTTCTCCAGCATCAACTATGGTATGTGCACCGATCCTGAAGCCCAGATGGTGATCCGCAACCTGCTCCTCACTACCGAAGAAGGCTTGGGTGGTGGTGAAACCGCAATCTTCCCGATTCAGATCTTCCGCGTGAAGGAAGGCATCAGCATGAATCCGGGTGACCCCAACTATGACTTGTTCAAGCTGGCTTGCCGCGTTTCCGCAAAGCGCCTGTTCCCCAACTTCAGCTTCCAGGATGCACCTTATAACCTGGCTTACTACAAGCCGGGTCATCCCGAAACCGAAATTGCTTACATGGGTTGCCGTACCCGCGTGATTGGTAACTCCGCTCGCCCCGATCACGAAGTGACCTTCGGCCGTGGCAACCTGAGCTTTACCTCTATTAACCTGCCTCGCATCGCTATCAAGATGAAGTCCGTTGACTTGTTCTACAAGGAACTGGACCGCATGCTGGGCCTGGTTCGCGACCAGCTCATGGAACGTATGGAAGTACAGAGCCGTAAGCGCGTGAAGAACTTCCCCTTCCTTATGGGTCAGGGAATCTGGATTGGCTCTGAAAAGCTGGGCTGGAACGACGAAGTTCGCGATGTCCTGAAGGACGGTACCCTTTCTATCGGTTTCATCGGCCTTGCTGAAACTCTGGTGGCTCTCACCGGTAAGCATCACGGCGAATCTGAAACCTCTCAGCGTCTGGGTCTGGAAATTATTCAGCATATGCGTGATTTCTGTGATAACGAATCCAAGCGTCTTGGCATCAACATTACCTTGTTCGCTACTCCGGCAGAAGGCCTCTCTGGTCGCTTCCTCCGTATGGACAAGAAGAAGTTCGGTATTATCCCGGGCGTTACCGACCGCGATTACTACACCAACTCCTTCCACGTTCCGGTGTACTACAAGATTAGCGCTTTCAAGAAGATCGAATTGGAAGCTCCGTACCACGCACTGACTAACGCTGGTCATATCAGCTACATCGAAATGGACGGCGACCCGACTCAGAACCTGGACGCATTCGAAAAGATTGTTCGTTTCATGGCTAAGTCCGGCATTGGCTACGGCTCCATCAACCACCCGGTTGACCGTGACCCGGTCTGCGGCTATGTTGGCGTGATTAACGATGTTTGCCCCCGTTGCGGTCGTCGCGATGGCCACGCAATCGATCCTCAGAAGATTGAAGAACTTCGCAAGAAGTTCCCCGGCATGCCTGCTTTCCTGGGTATCCGCTAAGATTTAAAAGAGAACAAAAAAGAAAAAAGATAAAACGACTGAAAAGCAGTCAAGGAGTGACAAATGTCCGAAAAAGAAAAGTCCCAGTATGGTGAAGGCGTGACCTTCGAACGTATCCGTCGTATTACCGGTTACCTGGTTGGTACTGTTGATCGTTTCAACAATGCAAAGCTTGCTGAAGTGAACGACCGCGTTAAGCACGGTTGCAGCTGCGGCGACAACTAATTCGCATTGAATGTCCACGGCCATGCCTGCGTTTTGCGGGAGCGTGCCGTGGGCTTTTTTTATTTTGCGGGATAGCCCGCGGTTTGTCGCCCCGCTTGTCATCCTCGACTTGATCGAGGATCTAGCAGTATCGAAAGAGAAGAGAGTAAGATGGGTTTTCAGAATATTGATGATTTGGAAGAACAAGGTTTGCATGAAGTGCAGTTCCCCACGCCGGAGGGCTTTGAGGGTAAGAAACTTCGCATAGCAGGTATTGAGTCTGAATCCTTCGTAGATGGTCCTGGAATTCGCTTCTCTATCTTTACTCAGGGCTGTACTCACAATTGTCCTGGCTGTCATAATCCCCAGACTCACGATTTTAACGGCGGCCATGAGATTTCCCTTTCCGAAGTGCTTTCCATGATTGAGGAAAACCCGCTGCTGGATGGCGTTACCTTTAGCGGTGGCGACCCTATGTTCCAGGCGGAAACCCTTGTGCCGCTGGCCCGAGAAATCAAGGAACGTGGCCTGAATCTTGTCATCTTTACGGGATTTGTTTTTGAAGCTATTGTAGCCCACAAGGAAAAGTATCCCCACATGCTTGAACTTCTCACTTTCGCGGACATGCTGGTGGATGGTCCTTTTGTTATGGCACAGCGTTGCCTTTCCCTCAAGTATCGCGGTTCCAAGAACCAGCGTCTCATCGATGTGCAGGCTAGCCTCTCCCAAGGCCGTGCCGTACTCCACCAGATCCAGCTCACAGAAATGCAGGAACATCCGGACCTGTTCGAGTAAGAACGCTTATACAAGACGAACAAAAAAAATACCAGCGGGAAGAACCTGCTGGTATTTTTTTTTGAAGTTAGCTTGGTTTGTTTAATAGTCTCTTTATGGCTAAATAGGCTTCGCTTATTAGTTGATAACAGAAAGAATGTTTCTTGGGAGATTCTGTCTTCGCATTCTTTCGTCTTCAAACTTAAACTCTCTAGCAGGATATGATAGAGATTATAAAAGGAGTGTCATATGACTATTGAAAAAGAAGGTTCTTTTGAACAATTTCCCTACAATTTTAAAGATTTGGGGATTCCTGGTGAAATTCTTGATCCCAAGAGAAGACTCGATGGAGAATTCCTTGCGGGTCCTGATTCATTAAGCTTACAGAAACTTATTAGGACTCCTAGTTCCGTTGTTCCTGATAAAACAGGTGTAGACTATATGAAAAGTTCTGTTATTCCTTCTGCAAGTAACCCTTTGAAGCGGATGCAGAAAACATGTCTTGCTAGTCTTGGCATGCTTCATCCATCTATTGCTTGGAATGTTGGGGTTGATGGGATGCCGCCTTTGTCTAGTAGCACAAATAGGGCAATTCATTTTTCTGAAGTTATTCCACTCTCTGCAGATGATCGGTCTTCTTCTAGAGGGGCTTTTCGTCACTTGATGTGGCAGGCTGATATTGTTAAAAATTACGGAAATGGTATGGCTACAGATATTGCCAACTGCCATGAGCGAAGAAGATGTAAGTTTCGTTCTGTAAAATCAATAATTCATGAAAAAAGGCCCGTTTAGGGCCCTATAAACAAAAAGTGGAGTTTCCACATCCTATTT
>NZ_FRBE01000041.1 GCF_900142535.1 Fibrobacter sp. UWEL | reverse complement strand
CGCTTCCTGGAAGACGCTACCGAACTTGACGTGGACTGCATCAGCGACGGCAAGCACACCGTTGTTGGCGCCATCATGGAACACGTGGAACCCGCTGGCATTCACTCCGGTGACTCCGCCAGCGTTATCCCGCCCATGACCCTCTCCAAGGACCTGCAGGAAAAGGTTCGCGGCTACGCAAAGGAATTCGCAAAGGAACTCCATGTGGTTGGCCTCATGAACATGCAGCTGGCCGTCAAGGATGGCGAACTCTACATGATCGAAGTGAACCCCCGCGCCTCCCGTACCGTGCCCTTCGTTTCCAAGTCCATCGGCGTGCCTCTGGCAAGCTACGCAAGCCGCTGCATGCTGGGCGAAACTCTCGAAGAAATC
This sequence comes from Fibrobacter sp. UWEL, assembly GCF_900142535.1. Classification (NCBI taxonomy): domain Bacteria; kingdom Pseudomonadati; phylum Fibrobacterota; class Fibrobacteria; order Fibrobacterales; family Fibrobacteraceae; genus Fibrobacter; species Fibrobacter sp. UWEL. Next base: position 7,551 of record NZ_FRBE01000041.1, on the reverse strand, counting down.
GGTTTCACCGAAGAAGTCCATGTTCCGTACGTGAGCGTGAAGGAAGCCGTGTTCCCCTTCGTGAAGTTCCCGGGCGTTGACGTGACCCTCTCCCCGGAAATGAAGTCCACCGGCGAAGTCATGAGCCTGGATCGCGACCGCGGCCTTGCCTACCTCAAGAGCCAGCTGGCCTCCGGCAACCGCATCCCGGGCCAGGGCAACATCTTCGTCTCCCTCAAGGACGAGGACAAGTCCCGCGCAGTGCCCCTGATCCGTCAGCTGGTGGAACTGGGCTACGGCCTCTACGCCACCCGCGGCACCTCCACCATGCTCTACAACGAAGGCATCAAGACACGCGCCGTGTTCCGCATTTCCCGCGGCCGCCCGAACCTGCTGGACCTCATCCACGACAAGGAAGTCCAGTGGATCGTGAACACCAGCGAGACCGGCGCCGAAGCCATGGTCGATGAAATCCAGATGCGCAGCAAGGCAGTGGTCAGCGGCGTGCCTATCACCACCACCATCGCCGCCCTCACCTCCACCGTCGAAGGCCTCATGGACAAGCATGACTACGGTAGATTCGAAGTCTGCTCGCTGCAGGAGTATCATAGACACATTGTGAAGTAATGGTTGTATGAGAGGGGAAAGCCTTCCCCTCGCTTCAGCCCCGGCCCACCCAAATTGTCAAGCCCGCCTCGCGCGGGCTTTTTAGCATTCAAGCAAAAATATAATTTAGGAATCTACCAGAAACGAGTATGGGTCAGGGAATTTATATGGACACAGATCATAGCGCAAATCATTGATTTTACGCCAAAGGTTATCAATCTCTTGATCAGAAAAAGAATCTGAACCAATCTGGAAAAACGAATAGTCCCCATCCACATCTTTTCGAATAAAATAGAAGTTACTTTCTGTTGAAGGAATTATAAACAATTCTCTCAAAATTGGGCTTGTGGAATCAGTCTCACGATTATGCAATACTTTCCCTGATTCCGAATAAATCTCGTCTGCTTCTCTGGAATCGCTCTTTGAATTTGCTGGATTTACATAGTCAAATCCGTATAAATCGTATATAACTTTGTATGATTTGGAATAAACTTCACTATGAAAGATAAAATTTGTGTTGAGAACACTTTTATTGTGATATTTTTCATCAATCCGGTCCACAGACCTTAAGTAATACTTCTCTGTAAAAACAAAGGCATCCTCCTCAGCGACATTTCTTACAAGGTTATCTTTTTCATTCAAATTTAAATGATTGAAGAATTTATCCCAAGCCTCTCGTCTTTTAACATCGTCGTATTTAATATTTTTCACAAAGTAATCAATAATACCCTTACACAGATTCTCCTTCTCTTGCCTTTCAGACTCTGAAAAATTGCTAAGGAAAGGAATCTTGAGAAACAAGTCATCTATCAATTCGTAAAATTTGAAATTATGCGTCTTTGATACTATGACTCCATTACTCCATTCAATACTTTTAATTATTCGTGAAGAACTTTTGGAATAGTTTTTGGGGGAGTTTAATATTTCTTCATCTAAGTATGCTCGATAAAAATTCCTAACATGAGTTTCTATCCACACATCGCGCTCGTTATCATAGCATTTTTTGAGAATCTCTTGACACGATTCTGCAAGCCTGTCTATTTGTTCTTTGTAGACTCTCTCCACAGAATCAATACGATCTTCTATGTTATGCATACGTATTCTATAAAAAATGAAACCACTTTGTAAAAAACAAAGTAATCCAATCAAGGCATATACAAAAGCAAAGTTTCGATCCGTCGAATAACTACTATTTAGGCAAGATATCACGGCTGCCAAGCAGGCAATTCCTAATACAAGTACAATAAAAGCATAAATTTTCTTGGTCCTATCAGTTCTATTTCCCATACCCAAACAAAACCAAAATACAAAAGGTAACCCACCCCATAGTAATATAGCCAATCCAATACCGGCAAAAATTTTTTCCAGCGTCATCAGTAACCTCTCATGCACGTTTGCCGATTCGTTAAGTTCCTAACAATCTCTGAAGAAAAAACATCTACATTATCTGGAAATAGGTGAACTTTGTCTACACCCAAAATAGATAGTTCAGACAGCAATTCTTTTTTATGCTCGCTACATATCTTCAAACATCTACAAAAAGGGGAATCCTTCTCAATTTTTGCGATTGAGGCTTCTATATATGGTGAATCCGGGTTTTGTTTGATTTCGTTTGGAAAGAGTAAAAATTTTCCTTGTTGTGCTTGGTGCCTTAATGCCCGTCGTGGAGGATTTACCACAACTGGGTGTAAAAATCCACGAATTTGATTTTCCCGATTCGAATAGAGTGATTTGTATTGTTCGTCACCAAAATAGGATTTACGAAATGCACGCTCATAAAAAGCGTCAAGAGACAGGCATCTTCCTTCTGTTAGTGAATATGAATCTGCATGTGCCTCCATTAACGGATAAATTGACGAATAAGAATGCATATCCAAGAACATGATTATTTCTCCATCGTTATTTTTACCGTTATCTGACTGGCAAGCAAAAAACAATGCAACAAGCAGGTTGCTTGTAACATCCAGTAACCTTGTCGGAATACCATAATGTTGTAGCAAAGCCAACTTTTCTAAGGGCCTATAACCCGGCTTGAAAAAATCAGGTTTCTCCGTCTGTGGAATTTCTATAAATTCTTTTTCGTGTATAAAGTTTGAATTCCGACCTAACCTGGGAATAATTTCATACTCCGCATTAGACTGACCTCGAAATAAAACCTCTGGATCAAACTTATTCATCATGTTCAACGAGGCAACATACAAATCACCTGAACCAGGATAAATCTTATTGAAATACCCACAAGCCGAATCCATCATTTCCCTTTTTGATGGAATCTTTTCCCATATCCGCTTAATATACTCGGAAATTAAGGGGCAACATTCTTTGCTATTTTCATATTCAAGAAAATCTGAAACCCTAGCCATCTGCTAATCCTTTATACAACGGACAGAATTTCCCGCAAAACAAGTCCAAGAAGTATTGGGAGGATTTATAGAAAAGCAACCATCATTGAAGAAAAAACCTGTTCGACCGTATATTCCCTCATAAACATCTTTATACTCATCATATGCTCCCTTGGGATTTATTTTTTTATACATATCCATATTTCCTGCTGGAAGAATATTAAACCCAATAGCATCAGTACCATTTCTATCAGTTCCATAGACGGTATCAAAATACGGCACGCCCCAGTCTCCAATGTAAGTATTTCCCTTCATATAACTTTTCCAATCATGTGTTGATTTTAATTGTTCTGCAGGGATAATTGTATCTATTTCAGCATTACCTTTCGCAATTGCAAAAAGAATTTTATAATCCTCTTTGTTAGGAATACGCCAGCCTTCAGGGCATATTTTGGTAAGAATAGAACTTTTATACAATTGTCCAAAAATCAAACAATTCTCTTCATCACGATCGTAACAATAGTTGTCAGAAACGTGATAGCAACGAGCTTCAGGATTGGCACAAGCATTGCCAGAATTTAATGGAGCTTTATTTACGGTGCTCCAATCGTAGTTTAGATTTTGTGCCATCCATGTTTGTGTCCCCCAAATATTTGTTTCATACGACACTGTCTTATAAATCTGATGATCTCTAGCATCCTCAAAAGAACCATAACTTATCTGAAATTTCAACTCAGCTTTAGAGGAACTTGAGGCTAACGAGCTGCTCGAAGAACGAATCACAATAATTTTGGAAGATGATGACGGATATTTCGAAGGATTATCACAATATTCTTCCGCACTAGTTCTACAGCAAACACTAGAATTACACGCAACCCCCGTAGCACCGATATGTGAGCCATTGCACTTTGAAACGGCTTGTGTATAGCAATTATTGTCCATATATGCTGAACTTGAACTTTCATTGTAGCGTGATGAGCTGCTCAGCTTAGATATTTGACACCACCCTAAAAACTGATCATTCTGACACATGTCTTTGCAAAATGAATGAAGTCCAACATTTCCATTTTGCACAAAACAAATTTGTTTACATACATTATAAAACATATTCCAGGCAACATCACAAGAAGCCAAACAGTCTTCTCCATATGTATTACTACACAATTTTTGGGGCGATTCGTAGCACGCACCTAGACCATCGCAATACATCTTTTCGGCACTTGTAGAAGAAAAAATTGTACTTGAGGGAATTTCTGTCGGAGAGGCATTGTCATCTCCGCACGCCGCGAAAAAGAATGAAGCAAGCGCCATCATTGTTAAATTCGCAAAACAATTTTTCATCTTTCGCACCATTCTGCCAAAGGCAATCTGCGAACAGCGGTCTTGTTCGAAAAGACGCAGTCCTTCCAGTGGTTCATCCCTTCGACAGGCTCAGGGACCTTAATCACCGACCTTCAGTGACCTTTTTATTCGATTCCGTACATTTTCAGAAAAAAGAAAAGGCATGGTGTCGCTCGGCTTATGCATCGGAGGCTCTGGTAAACCTGCTACCTTAAGCACGACGGAAATCGTCAGTCCAAATGACTAATCAAAACCGTGGGCAAACGCCCAACGACCCACACCCGATCGGTGTGAGCGTTCGTCTTATTCCCAAGGTAGCCGAGCCTAAGCCCGAAGAAATTTTACCAGAATTTCCGATGCGGGAACAAGAGTACTACTCTAATTCAATATGTCAGTAGAAATATACCAAAAGGTGAACGTCGCGGCAACCGGGCTTGCACGGCAAGCAAGGCTCGGAAGCAGCCCTAACCCCCACCCCACTTGCGCAATTCATCGGATAATTGCATATTATTGCCCAAAAGAGCACGACACGCAAGAGGTTAGGTGATTTCCGTGCATTTTTGTGTTAACGGAAGTTTGCAATAAGACGACCACCGATTTTCGCCCAATTCATAAACACCAAAGTCACCTAAGCTCCAGCAACCACTACACTTTTGAGCAACTTGCAAATGTTTTTTTTTGTTTACATTTGCTTTTGAATCCAACTTTCCAAGGTCCAATCCTTACATGAAGCTCAAATTTCTATCAATCCTTTTTGTCGCATCCACATTTTTCATCGGCTGCGACAACAACACACTATTTGAAACAGAGTATAAGTACGCATTTTTCTGCGAACAAGCCGGAAACGGGCAATTGCAATGCAAAGAAACTGCCAATCCCGATATCCGCTACACTCATGACGAACAACAATCAATGTTGTTGCAAATGGATATTCAACAAAAAAATCTTGCACAGGTTGGGCGACTGAAAGAGGGATTCGCTCTAGTCTTCGCCCATTTTGCCTTAGGAGCACCCATTACGGTAAGAATCTCCGAAACATCAGGGATTCCCCTGCTTGGCGGATGGCAGCACCTATTCGTACGCAGCGCAATGGGTGATTTTTCCGAAACGGTTTCTGACACAAGGGATTTGGGAGACGCCACTTCTTATGTCATAAGAAAAAAAATCGAGGGCATTACGTTCAACTACGCAATGATGGTCCCCAAGAATAAATCAAAGAACAACTATCTGATATTCTTAATGGAAAATGCAGATGCCATAATCGTCTATGGAAACAACAGTGACGCGGGAGAAAGGGCCATAGAATATTTGAACAGCAAGCTTAAGTAAAAAGTTCTATTAAAATTTTTCAGATTCATTTTCATTCAATCTAAAATGGAGATTACATAGATTATGGACTCTTTCGATTTGTTTATTGCCGGCCTGATTGTATTCCTTGTGATTTCGTTGATATTTGCCGCACAAAAGCGATATGTCGTGTATTTTGATGGATCGGACCTATTTGTTTCTGCACTGACATGGCTGGTACTACCTGGAACCTACTTATTTGTCAATTTTTTAGGATTGTCCGAAACATTCGCTTCAGTCCTGTTAATTCTTGCAGCCATTATAACAGTAATATGTTTTATTGCGTCTTTCGTAATGTGTTGTCATTATGATTATTCCGGAATACTTTGAGCCATCAGTCCGGTGTCAGAGAGCCAGTGTTCCGGAGAAAGAGAGCCATAGCTATTAGCAAGGAAAGCTTATGGCAGGATAAAACTAGATGTTGGTCATTCAAAGCATTGCGTGTGCCTTTAAACTGATTGTAGGCAGGCGGCTCGCGCGAATAGGCTTATAAAATCCCGCGCGGTCCCAACATACTGTATTTGACCAAACAAATGAGCTATAAACAGGTGGCTCCACAGGTCCGGAATGATGGCTCCCATTTTTCCGGACTGGCGGCTCCGCCGCTCCGGAATAATCAGTCATTACAATAAATCTATACTGGCAGGTTTATTTGTAGGAATTTTCAAGATCATATTTGCAGCCTTCGGCCTTCTACTATTAGTAGGAATGATATTCTCCGCAATCTCAGATGACAGAGACAACACAAACGCCTCGGGATGCTTATTCCTGATATTTACCATCGCATTCGGCCTCTTCGGACTCCTGGCGAAATGCATGATTAACGGTAATGCCGTTTATCAAAATCGCCAATGGACAATTCAAAACGAAGCACACGAAGAAAAAAATGATGACATTAACTCCGGCGACGAAGACGAGGAGGAGGACGAAGAAGATGATGATGATGACGACAATAATGATACAGAGGATGGACTTGATTGGGCTTACGAAATCCTAGAAGTATCCAAGGACTCCTCAGACGAAGATATCAAGCAAGCCTACATGAAAAAGATAAAGGAATCCCATCCGGACAAATTGCCTGCTAATACTCCCGAATGGATTATAAAAGTCGCCCAAGAAAAGTTTTCCAAACTACAGGAGGCGTACAAGGCTATTTGCGAGGCAAAGAAGCAGTAAGGCTCATGAAAAATTCTATGAGGTGAAAAATGGAATTACAGTTTACGGACTATGTTCGTTACAAATGTCCAAATTGCGGCAATGTAGAAAAACAGACGTGGGGTGTTGTCAGTATAAACGGTATTGGTAGCTGCTATAAATGCAATTGCCGCTATCCCGAAGATACCGAGATTGTACCCTGCGACCCCAATTTAGCTCGTGAATACAAGGAAGCTAAAGCTGCTCAAGCCAAAGCCAATAAGGAAGCGGCGGAGGCAGCTACAGCGCTAATGAATAACGCGGGTCCCATTACTTGTGGCTGCATCACGGTATTGGCTATTGTAGGCGGACTCATTTATTTTTTCCTTTTTTGACGATTCAAAACAGCTAAACATTTTTATTACGCATTCGCGTTAGGGATAGTTACCCGTATGGGCCGAGACTTGCGAAGCACGGCTCGGTGAGCGAAGCGAGTATAGCCCGACCCCGGCGGCGGTTCTGTTGAGCTGGTCCCGGGAGCCGGGGGAACGCCCAAAAGTCGAGAGCAACCCGGATAGCCACGCAGCGAGCCAAGCGAACATAAACTTGTTTATTTTCATTTGGCGAGCCAGGGGATAGAGGCGAAGCCTCCAACCGTTTCTACGGACTACGATACTTCTGACAAGCTTTACTTTGAACCGCTGACCCTCGAAGACGTGATGGGTATCTACGAACGTGAAAACTGCGCCGGCGTTATCGTTCAGTTCGGTGGTCAGACTCCGCTGAACCTTGCAATGCGCCT
>NZ_FRBE01000040.1 GCF_900142535.1 Fibrobacter sp. UWEL | reverse complement strand
ATATTTCAAGAAGGTTCGTTTGGGCAATGTTGCCTAAGTCAAACAAGTTCAACTAAGAATGCAAATTTTTCTGTTGAAAAAAGTGAACCATTATAGTGCGGATTTTATATTAATTTCGCATGACAGTATTACTGAAGAAGAAGTAGCTATTGCAGTAATAGTCAAGGTTGGTTCTATTTCTAATTCTCTGGAAGATGTTGAACGACAGGTTGCTCAATCGAAGACGAACCGAAGAAAACAAAACGGAGATGAATTTTCGGTTCGAAAATTTTGGGTGGTGACAAACAACACCATTTCCAATAATGCAAAGGCGCAGATAAACGAAAAATTTAAAAATAATGATATTGACTTTTGGGATTATCAAAAAGTTATAAAAATGTGTGATAAGTATTTGGGTGATGATTGGTTGGAACCGCATCATTCGACAAATACATTTTTGCAGACGAAACGGCAGTATTTTGTGGATATGATGTCAAGGAATTCTTTGGCCCAGAATTTAGGGGAATTCTCTTTAAGGCAAACCGTTGTTGAACGAAAGGCCGAATACAATAGCAATCTGCAGAAGAATGATCCGCCGAAGAAGGTAAATGTCTTGGAGTGCGCCAAAAAAAGGAAAATGATTCTGCTTGAGGGGGGATTTGGTTCTGGCAAAACTCGCATGCTCCATCAGATTGGCCTTGATTTGTGTGACCAAAAAAATGATGAACACCCGTTGATTCCGATTTATTTGACATATCAGGATTTATGTACCAAATATAGACTCGATGCAGACGAAGTTGTTCTCAAGGAAATAGAAAAGAGTGTTCAGGATGAACTGCAAAATGACGGCCAGTACCTGTTCCTTATAGATGGTGTTGACGAAGCGAACTTTCCTGATCGTGAAAAAGCAGAAAAGTTATTCGAATTTTATCAAAAAATAGACTCAAAAAATGTGAATGCGGTCCTGGCGACTAGAAACATAACGCCGCTGTTTCAAAAAGAAGAAAGACTTAAGAGTGACTGTCGTGTATTAGAAATCCGTCCATTATCTACAACAGAAATAATCCGCTACATCTTAAACGTCTGTAAAAGAGAAAATCTTTCGAATAGGGTGTTTTCGGATTTAAGCAGTAATGATTTGTTTAAGGATATTGCGAAAATTCCCATTACGGCGATTTTACTTGCGCAAATACTAAAAAACGATGTGAAAGATTTGCCTTCTACATTGCCGGAACTATTCCTGAAATTTGTGGAATTGTCGCTAGGAAGATGGGATGTAGAAAAGGGCTTGTTAGCCCAAAAACAGTATGAAGCTCTCGATGCTATTGCGACCGATATCGCGATATACATGTTTGACAACTCCCTTACGCAAATAGGCGAAGACGAGGCGAAAGGGTTCTTTGCAAAATATGTAAATGAGCGCAACACTGGATTGAGTGTTGAAACCCTATATAGACATTTGGTGGATAATTCCGGTATTGTGACGGTATATGATGAATGTTTTTCGTTTAAGCATCGCGCGATTTTGGAATTTCTGTATGCTAGAAGGAAGGCTTTGGAAAAGACACTCCCTATCAACAAGCAAATGTTGACTCTAAATTGGCAAAATGTCTATTACTTTTATTACGGATGCCTGAAAGACTGCCCTGATGAAATTAAGGCGTTCAAGAACCTCGAATGCAGTAACACATTTGAAAAAATGATGAAGCTGTTTTTTGCGCCGAACTTCCTCTTAGCGGCATACAATACACCATATAATGTCATATCTGAAACGTTGTCTAGCGCATTCAATGAGTCTGGTCACATCTATCTTGAGATGAAAAAGGATGCCGATTGTCCCTTCTTGCGCTTTTCGGAGATGAATTTTCTGTGGTTCTTCCAGATGTTGATGAGGAATCTGTATTCCTACAATTTCTTCAGAGATGCCATAGAAAAATATCTGGTGGATTTAGACTCAAATAAAATTACCGAACCCGATGCTTACACGCTGTTCTTTATTTCTATGATATGCGTGACATTGAAAATCGACAAGCCTACAGATTTCTTGTTCGATATGCAAAATAAGTTGCCAGCCCAGATTAAGCTGGGGCTTTTCCATGAGGTTAAATCCGAAAAGGACTTGTCGGAAAAAGCGACAACTTACATTAAGAAAATGACTAACAAATTGAAAAGAAATGGTTTTGCCGATAAGGGATTCTTGAAAACCCTTTACAATGAACCTTTAACGATCAAAGCAAAAAAGAAAGTTTAATAACAGGAGAATGGATAATGAAAACGATTAAGAAAATTGGTTTGGTGAGTGTTGTTGCATTTGCGATGCTTGCGTTTTCGGCTTGCGATGACTCGTCGTCGGCTAGTTCCGACGAAACAGGTGTTTCCAGTTCGTCGGTAGAAACTTCTGATTTAGATGAGTCGTCATCTTCTGTTGACAAGAAGTCGTCGGGAAATGAATCTACGGAAAAAGACAAGTCTTCCAGTAGTGTCAAGGGTTCCGAGCCCGCCGAAGTGTCCAGCAGTTCCGCAAAAGAAACAAAGAACTCGTCCGACTCCAAGAGTTCAAGTTCTGTGAAGACTGGTGGTTCTTCCAGCAGTAATAAGGACAAATCTAGTTCGTCGGTTAGTTCGTCTTCGAGTGAAATAACCGACTATGTTGGGTTGCCCTGTGAAGGCATACTTTCAGATGGAAATACGGGAAAAATATATTTGTGCGTGGATGGACGATATGTGCTTTATGTGCCTACGGAAAGTTCCAGTTCTGGGCCCTATGAACCGTTCGATCAAACCCTGCCTTTGGAAAGATTATCCGAAAAATATAAAACCTTTACTGACTCGCGCAATGGCCGTGTTTATTATTACTTGACGATTGTCGGCCGTGATACGAACTATGTCAAGGATTCCATACAAGTTATGGCGCAGAATTTGAATATTGCCGATGTCACCTTGAAGGGCGGTGAAAACATGACCGACGACACGAAAATTGAGCGCTATTGCTATAATGACGACACCACCAAGTGCGACCGTTACGGCGGCCTTTACCAGTGGGCAGAAATGATGGGCCTCAATGATAGTTGTAATACAAGGAGTTGTGCCCATTTGATTCAAGAAAATCATCAGGGAATTTGCCCCAAAGGCTGGCGAATAATGAATATTAATGATTTTCAAATAGCTCTGACAAGTACCGATGATCACGCGAACGGCCTTCGTTCCGGTTATATTTTTTCTGGCAGCAATAAGAGCGGACTTTCTCTTACCGGGTCGGGAGCTTATTTTAATCAAGGAGGTTTCGCGGATTTAGATTCAGCGTTTTACATGTTTTATCCCTCGGAATCTGTTTTCCAAGATAAGGTTCTGGCCCTTGATCAAGTTATATCGCGTTATAATGATGGCGCGGGGGCTTCAAGAGGTTCAAAATTTGATGCTCATTCCGTCCGCTGCATTAAGTTGAAATAAATTTTTACATCAATAACAAAAATCCAAGATAATCAACATGTCTAAGAAATCTTCCAAGAAGAACTCTCAAAAAAATTTCAATATTGAACCCCTTGAACCGCGCCTGCTTATGGCAGCCCATAGTGACATATTGATGGGGGCCATAGATGCTATTGAATCTTTTGACAGTGTTACAGCTAACCCGGCTGCAGACGAGGTCGATGGGCTCAAACAGCAGATTGTGGGAGATTTCAATGACTATAAGGCAGAAGTCAATGCGGCGATTAATTCAATAGATTGGAGCACCTTTACCCAGGCGGAAGGACAGAGCCTTCAAGATGCTGTTGGTGAATTTGTTGGTAATAAAATCCAGAGCTCAGAAATAAATGTGGGTTATACATCGGGAATTCTTGAATTCTCCTCGACCAAAAGTATGGACCTTTCAAGCATACCAGGCATGGCAATCTCGAATCAGGTTTCTGCAGATGCTTCTGTAAAACTTGATTTGGTGGCCGACAGTAATGGCGATTTGACGGCGTCCTTGAATAACGCTAGTTTGAGCGTTGGTAATCTGGGCGCTGCAGCGACCTTCATGGGAATCAACATTCAGGAAAAGGACATTAGCGATGATAACGACCTTGTGGTGTCGGTTGACAAGACCAACGGCAACAAAGTCGATGTGGACCTGGAATTCGAAATAACCAATCTTCCGTCGTCCCTTTTCTCGGTCGATTCTAGTTCGCACCTCAAGGTATCCAGTATCCAAAATCCGTACGTGACGTTCCCGGATGTATCCTTCAATTCATCTGTATTCGACCTGGATTCCGTCATTCAAAAGATCAATACGGTCAAACTGCCGGGAAATCTTTCGCTTTCGAACCTCGATTCCCTGAAGGGAAATATAGCCAAGGCCTGCGCTATGTACCATTTGGCTGCATCGACAGACTCTGCTGTGGCTGTCGATGCGGACTTATTTAGCAATATGGTAAACAAGTTCATTGGGGTTACTTCTGGTATTACACTCAATGGGACAAAACTGGAATTCAAGTTGCAGCAGTCTATGCCTTCTGATTTGGATATGGGTCTGTTTAAGGTGAGCAATGTTGCTGGCGACTTGGTGCTTACTATGGATTTGAGCAACAAGGATAACCCCAGTGTCGAAAGTGTTAAGTTGAACGTCTGTGCGACGTCTTCCATGGCGGTGAATACAGGTTTGCTCTATGTGGATCTTGAAAACGCCAACTTTAACGCATTTGTCGAGATTGTTGCCGATGGCTCTGATTACAAGATTGGACCATCATCGAATATTGATTTAGGCTTCGACAAGGTGACCCTTAAGTCGGGAAACTCCGCTAGTGCGGTCGGTATATTTGAACTTGATAATGTGGCTTCGGGAAGTGCGGAATCCTTCAAGTATGACATTACGACGGGTGAATGGGAATACCCCGATGCATTAAAGGATTATACAAACATTACCGGCAGCAACCTTGTCAATAGACTTGAAATGGCCATCCAAACCCTTTTGTTCCAACTGCGTAATCAAATTACGAAAGGGACTTCTGCTGAAGCGCTTGGATCTATTGCCAAGGATTCCTTGGGTTCAATAATTGACTATGCCGGAAAGCTAGAGACCTTTGAAACAGAGCTGCTTGACAAGAACGAAACTTTCTACAAGGGTGCATTTGAAAACCTAGATGAGTTTATTGAAAAACTGAACAATAATTGGACATCTATATTCGGGGGAACTGCGGCGTCGAATCTGATAACCATGACCTTGTATGATAAGAACGATGTTGAAGTTTCTGGGTCCAATATTGCAAGCGGAAATATCCAACAAATTGGGAAAATTAATTTCCTCTTTAATATGGATATGAAGTTTACAAGGAAAATAGATCTTTCCCTTGGCGCCATGCTTGGCAAAGGGTCCTTTGCCAATGTGAAAACCAGTGGCGATGCTGATTTTGAGGCAGGTGTCAATTGGTTTTTGACATGGATGTTCAGTTTAAGCGAGAAACGCTTGAGGACAGTGATGCCATATTTGCAGATGCTTTCTCGGGTGTGACCACTGCGGTAAACGAGAATTATTATACCGTCAAGATTGCAAAAGATACTTATGACGCTTCGACTGCGTTTGAATTTAAGGACGCCTCTGGCAAAACGCTGAGCTATGATTTTTTAGACAATCGCCTGTATATTTACGGTGATTCTGGTTTTGCCATAAGTAGTTCCAAAGTCAATACTGTAGAAAAGAGCCTTTATGATTTGAACTTAAGCGGAAACGATGTGCAGACAACTAGCCTAGTAAAAGTCAATTCTGCAACGAACAAGATAAATTTAGAGTTCAAAGATGATGCAGGAACAATGCACTCAGAGGAAATAGTCCTTAAGGATGACCTGAGTGTATCAGGCGTTACATGCCAGGATTTACAGCATGCCTTGGAACTGTTCTTGAGAAAGACGACGTTTCAAAATGAAAATAATGGTACTTCTAAGGAGAGTACCTACGGAATATATGTCGTTTATGTAAGGGACTCATCTACCGCGGGGGAATACGAGATACGCTTTGGCTGTGATGCAAAGAAGATGATGAAAGCGTCGTCGTATAGCCTGGAATCTTGCTCGGTGGATGGCAGAACTTGTATGGTGCAGGATATGCGTGTGTCCGGAGCCTTTGATGCAGAAAAAGATGTTGACAAAATTACGATAGATTCACAAGAAATTGATGTCTCGGAGTGCAATACCGTTGCGAGTGTGTATCAGAAAGTTAAATCTTCAATTACAGGAACGGACATCTCCTTAAGTTTTGATGGGACGAATCTCGTATTTACTTCTGCCAATACGTTGAGTATCAAAAAAGATTCTACGGCTGTGAGTTCGGATTCAGAAGATTTTGTAATTGCTCCAAAGAATGGGTCGTCGATTCGTGTTGATTTGGGTAATATTTCTTCAAGTACGACATTGCTTGAAGTTGTGCAAAAGATTGAAACTTACCTCGTCGGGACGACTATAACGATTGATTATGCAGGTAAAGACCACATTGAGTTCAAAAGCTCCGGGGAATTTTCAATTGAAAGCCCGCATACAAATAAAATTCTGAAGGCGCTGGGTTTTGGAGACAAGAATAAATCGGTTTATTATGAAGAGCATGGCGTTGGTGAATATCGTGTTTTCGGGTCCCCCATTGGTGAAATGGATTGGACAGAACTTATTAAAATAGGCAATGAATGGTCGGTAAATGCGGGCATCAAGGCTAGCCTTACCAATATTAATGCCTCGGCTACACTCGGTTTCCTTGGCGTTGGTATTACGGCATCTGGTGAGTTGGGGTATACATTGGGGTTTGATTCCACTAATCCCCAAAAGACGACTGAAGGTCTTGGTACTTTTACAAACAAACTGAATGTTGATGTTAATGCGTCAATAGGTGGTGTAGATAAAAAGATTTTGAATGCGACTAATTGCGCCCTTACTGATGGTTCTGTAATCAAATTTGATAATTTGGTTAACACCTTCAAAACAAGTATTAGTCTTGATCCGTTCTTAAGTGGCATTTCAAATTTCTCCATAGAAACAGTCTATGGAATGGTGACTGATTTTGCTAAAAAAATTGTTGAAGCCACGGATGGCATGAATTTTGAAATTCCGCTTATCAATAAGAAGGTGAGTGACCTTGTAAATGTGGCAGATTCTGTATTGAGTGTTGTCGATACCTTGCGTGCAGAAAATGTTACCGATATACAGTCATTTGCAATGTATTTTTCAAAATATTTAGAAGATGCTGGTTTGACTGTGAATCCTGGTGTTTCAACGTCAAACCCAAAGATTGTCGATTTGAAGTGGGATAATGTTAATAAGGCCATTGAATTTGACTTTGATTTAATGAAAATTTTTGGCGGCGATGATGGCTTTGATTTGAATTTCGGTCAAAGTGGTAAAGGCATTAATGGTCATGCCAATCTTGGCTTGACTGGCGGACTTTGGTTCAAAATGTCCGCGTTGGTTAGTGCAAATAATGGTTTTGTGTTAAAAGATAGTGGAATAAAGTTTGGAGCAAATATCGGTATTTCCGGCTCTAAACTTTCTTTTGATTTAGGTTTTAACGCTGGTGTTACCAATATGGATTTGCTTAGGAACCTTATCAAGGTGGGTTCTGATGGCGATGATTCGTTTATTCATATGAAAGCCTCTTTTGAAGGGGAAATTGGGAGTGACGGTAGTCATGTGACTGCTGTGACTTTTGATAAAGATAATCCTCCCTATTCTGCCAACGCAACAATACTTGGTCGATTGCCCATAAGTATCAAGGGGTATACCTTGGGGAATATTTACTTGGGTAAATGGAATAGTGCTAGTAATACTGTCGTTGGTGGAGATATCAACAACTATGCAGTAGCAAAATCAATGGCGGACGTGTTTGGTTCTTTGGATGTTAAAAACATAGGTTTTTCTATGTTAATGTCTGAAGCCGATAAAAGTGGTTTGATTGATGGAACGTTGGTGGCCGATTTTAGCGAAGTCTATACAAAAATTCAAAGTCTTGGGTCGGGGGATATTGATTTCTTTGACAAGATTAAGCTTGCCGTTGCCGGCTTAGATGAACTGTTCACGCGTATAGAATCCGGTTTGAACGGAAAAATTATGTCCCAACTCAAGGATATGCCCGTAATGGGTGATGCGTTGAGCAATGGAGTTGATTTCTTGAGCGCTATCAGGGATCGTGTACTTGAACCATTCTCAGATTTTGTTTACGAATCCACTGGTTTCAATGCGAAAATGATTGCGGAGAAGTTGGGCGAACTTTTTACTTCCGATTTGACAAGTGTGACGGGAATTTCTCAATACGGTATAACTGATGCATGGTCGCTCGCGGATGGCATTGCTTACAGAAGCGGTGCGGAGTATGCGGAATGGTTCCTTAAATTGAGTGATATATACCGAATTGGGACAGATTTGGGTTTTGACCTTGGAATGCCTGGATTGGAAATTGCGGGCGATGGCGGGGTTAGCCTTGAAATTGGCTGGAATCTGCAGTTTGGCTTTGGAATATCAGAGCAAGATGGATTCTACTTCTTCTTCAATGAAGGAGACGAAAATGAGTTTACGGCTGGGGCGAAAGTCCATTTTGCTAAGGGTTCTAAAATTAATGGATCCATTTCTAAACTTGCCATGCAGTTGGAAATGGATGACGACGATTTGGCTGAGTTTAGTTTTAATGTTGACTTGGGTCAGCAACGAGTAAATCACATTTCTAACGTGATTTCGAGTATTACCCCTGATGTGGTTGCAAGAACGAACATCTCGGCTGGAATTACTGTTGGCTTCGGTAAAATTGAAGATGGTAGCTCGTCAAGTAAATATCCCAAGTTTAACGGAAATTTTGACTTTGAGTGGGATGTGTTTAAGGGGGTGACTCGGCTTGGTTTTTCCAATATGACCATTGACGTGGGAACTTTTGTTTCGAATGTCCTTGGCCCTGTTGTTAACCGCGCTAAAGAAGTCATTGAGCCGATGAAGGAACTCATAGACTTCTTGACAACACCATTCCCCGTCTTGGATGACCTTGGCGTTGAATTGACCCCGCTGAAACTTGCCAAGATGTACAGCAAGAATCCGGATTTCGATGATTCGTTTATCTTCGAGGTCAAGGAAATAGTCAACATTGCGGATAAAATTTTTGCATTTGGGAAAGCTTCAAAAGATGGTGATGTATATATAGAATTGCCTAATTATTGGCTGATTGGTGGAATAAACTCTTCTGGTTCCTCTGCTGCAAATAATTTTATCCAAGGCAAGGCTAAATCTACGACCTTGGATAATTCCAAGTATATGGATACCACAGCCAAACCGACGCTGGTTGACCCCGACGGTAAGGTTTCAAGTAATGGCCTAAGCGACATCGTTAATTCGTCTTCTTCGGATTCTCATTGGAATTTCTTCTGGCAGGATATGCAAGGGGCGTATAGGCTTCTGCTGGGGGAGGATATCGACCTTGTCCATTATACGATGAGTCCCTTGAATTTTGAATTCAGCTGGGATACCTTCTTCCCTGTATATGGCCCGCTGGGAGTGCGCCTGGACATTGCTTTCGGTGCAAATATCAACCTTGGCTTTGGCTATGATACCTACGGAATTCGCCAATATATCGGCAGTGGCTGGAAGGATTACGGTGCCTTAGTCAACGGTTTTTATGTGGATGACCTACATAATGGTAAGGATTCTAGCGAACTTGAATTCTATGGCGGTGTCAAGGCCTCTGCTGAGTTCAACGGCGGAATCATTAAAGGCGGCGTAGGCGGTGGTGTTACGATAACCACTGGTTTGGATATGTTCGATCCCAATGAAGACGGAAAGCTGCGCTTGAAGGAATTCAAGCAGACTGCGGAAGATTTCGGGGTGATGGGCATGTTTGACCTTAAGGGCAAAATAAGCGCGGAACTTTTCGCCTATGTGGAGTTCCTGTTCTATACTGAGGAATGGGACATAACAGGCGAAATAACCCTGTTTGATTTTACCGCTAATGTAAATCGTGATCTTGATCCTGTCATGGCTCATGAAGATGAAGACGAAGGTGACGTTATCGCAAATGTGGGTGATAATTCGCAGGAAAGAGTCTATAAGGGAGGGGCAAACAATTCCCTTGAGGACGGCCAAGAAACGGTAGAATTCGAATTAGATGGTGATAGAGTCATATGGAAAGGTAATGAAGAGCATAGTGTTACCGTTGATACTAGTAAGGGTGGCAGGTTAATTATCAAATCTGGAGCGGATGTTGATAGGATCGTTGAAGATGTAATTTTCTTTCTGTAAAATCAATAATTCATGAAAAAAGGCCCGTTTAGGGCCCTATAAACAAAAAGTGGAGTTTCCACATCCTATTTTTGGTTTTGCGACAAATCAAAAAGGAATCAATTATGGAAAACTCCGAAAACAAATATAGTTTCGACCCGACAATTTTGAAAGCCCTAATCGAGCAGGGACCCGACTTTCTGATGGATCTTTTCAGACTCGCCATGAACGAGGCCATGAAATTGGAACGGGAGAACTTCCTAAATGCAGGGGCTTACGAACGCTCCAAAAATCGTTTGGATTACGCGAACGGTTTCAAACCCAAGACTCTTAATATGCGGTCCGGGCAGGTCACATTTGCCATCCCGCAGACTCGGAACAGCGGCTTCTAC
>NZ_FRBE01000039.1 GCF_900142535.1 Fibrobacter sp. UWEL | reverse complement strand
ATTAAATTTTAGAAAATAGCCCATTTTTTGTTTAATTTAGGCGAAAGTCAACAAAAAAGGGTGGCGAAGCCACCCACACATGTTGATGAAGAGCCATATTTATTTTTGTTCGGATATAAAAAAAAGCCGCATTACCCATAAGGATCCTTAACGGATTCGATATAAGTAAAAGCGGCTTGTTGGGTCTTTCGACCCCAACCATTGTCTGTCAGAATAAATGTACTAAAAAGCGGATGTCAAAAGATGACATTCTGAATTTTCAATCAAATCACATCCAATTTCATTTCGCCCAATGTTCCCAGATCAAAGCCCATGCCTTCAAGGGACTTTGTGTTTGACAAGTCCAAAGATACAACAAGTTTTGTTCCATCTACGGAAAATTCAAGACCCTTGTACTTTTCGCCATTTACGCTAGCAAGGTAATCTGCAACATACTTGTTAACGAATTCAGACAAACTTACTTTTGAAATTTTATCGTCAATCGAAGCTTCTACAGACGCGATTTTTTCGTCAATAGCAGCATTAAATGCTTCGATTTCTTGTTTTGCATTTTCAATAGCATTATTTAAAACGGTCGAAACATTTTCAACAACAGTAGCCTTAAACTTTTCGGCGGAATCGCTTAACAGAGATGTTACAGAATCAATTTTTTCAGAGATGCCAAGAGAAGAAATGTCAAAGTTTGAAACGGAATCAATAGCCTTTGTAACTTCATCACCGATTGTCGCAGACAGACTTTCAAACTGTTCTGCATAAGCATCCAGCCTTTCCACCTCGAATCCGGAGGCGGCATCCATCATCAGGCGTGGTTCAAGATTTTCAATCTTGAAATTCTTCTTAGAGTTTTTTCTTGCCTTAGAAGACTTGGAAGAAGCGTTCTTGGAGGACTTACGAGAGTTTTCGTTCATTGAACGCCTTCGGCGTTAGCGGCGTCACTCGGTCATAAAATCAAGTGAACTTGATTTTGCGACGCTCGTTTAGCACGCTATTTAGACATGAGATTAGCCTTCGATGCGCCTTTTGCGTATCATTATCATTTAAACTTGGGAATGGGAGCCCTCACCATGAGGGTTCCCGAGAATCTTTTTATGCGAAATTTTTTAGGAGATGAGAATTATTCTTCAGTTTCTAGCTTTACGCAACGGACGGAAAGACCGTTGGTTTTATTGGTCGAAGCAACCTGAAAATCAGTGCTGCTGTTAGTAGCCCACGAGGCATTAGACCTTTTCTCGGTTCTTTCAACGGGATAATGCCAATATGTACTACTATTCATACCATCAAATGCAAAGTTCCACAAATACCCAGCACCAACCAAAGAGTATCCGGTAGTATTAAAGCCTCCAAAAGGAACAGAGCGAACACCTTTGATACCATCCTCATTTCCATCTGCATGGACTATGGTGTACATATCGTTATAGGTCAGCAAACGCCAGCCCTCGGGGCAAATGCCCTGATGGTTTTCCTGAATCAAATCGGCGCAACTTTCCGTATTGCAACGGCTAGGCAAAGCCATCATTTCCGCCCATTGGTAAAGACCGCCATACTTATCACAATTGGTGGTGTCGTTGTCATAACAATAACGTTCAATTTTCGAATCATCTTCCTGGTTTGTTCTTCCGCGAATCATTTCACCAATATTCAGATTTTCCGCCATGACGGTCACAGAATTAGCCTTGTAACTGGTATCCCTACCTGTAATGGTGATATAGTAGTAGCTACGACCAGTACGTTCATCAGTAAACTGCTTGTAACGATCAGGCCCTACAGTCATTGAAGGTGCAAGATAAATAGAATGATCAAACGGTTTATACTCGCTGCTGCTAGACACCTTCACAGAGCTGCTACTACTCTTAGCGCTGCTAGAGGAAGACTTAGCACTGGAACTAGAAGCAACAGAAGAACTGCTCTTTGCTGTGCTAGAAGAGGACTTTGCGCTAGAGCTAGAAGCAACAGAGGAGCTGCTCTTAGCCGAGCTACTGGATCCTTCGCTCGATGAGCTCAGGATGACGCTGGAAGAGCTGCTGCTCTTAACTGTGCTGGAAGAGGATTCCTTAGCAGAGCTGGAGGATTCATTATCGCTAGAGGAGCTATTCTTTGTGCTAGAGGAGGATTTTTCCTCGTCAGCAACGCTGCTGGAGGAATCGTCGTCCTTGGCGCTGGAGCCGTTATCGCCACCGCAGGCCACGAACATGACTGCTGCGATAGACAACATCGCTAGATTCTTCGCTACGCTCAGAATGACGCGGGATGATTCGCTCAGAATGACACTCGGAAAAGAATTTTTCATATGTTCTCCTAATTTATTCCCTTTTTTCAAAAAAAATATAGTCAAAAACGCAGATTGTCATAATCTGACTTTTGCAATTTGTATATTTATCCCAGCCGGAAACGCCGGTTTTTCATATATCCCCCGACAGGGGCCCGCGAGTCACCTCGCATCATGGGAAATGCGTTCCTCGGAGTATCCGATGGAAAATCAACCGGAAAAAGCGCCCGAAAAAGGCGAAATCATCGCCTACCATGCCGATGGCGAGTTGCATCTTGATGTCCGTCTCGAAAACGAAACCGTATGGCTGACGCAACAACAAATTGCGGATTTATTCGGGACGAAAAGGCAAGCTATAACAAAGCATTTAGCAAACATTTTTTCGTCAGAGGAACTCATCGAAAGTTCAGTTAGTTCCAAAATGGAACTAACTGCCGCCGATGGGAAAAACTACAGAACAAAACTTTACAATCTAGACGCAATCATCTCTATCGGCTATAGAGTAAACAGCAAAAATGCAACCCGTTTTCGCCAATGGGCCAACAAAGTCCTTAAAGATCACCTCCTCAAAGGCTTCAGCATCAATCAGCGGCTTCTTATAGCAGAAGAGCGCATCGACCACCATTTGGCAAATCACGAAAACCGTATTATCGACCTGAAAAACGAGCAGGAGAATCACTCTGCACGAATCAAGGCCCTTGAAAATCAAGTGGATTTCTTCGTAAAAGGTCCCAAGCCTCCTGAAGGAAGAATTCTCCCAGCCAATTCCCGCTGGGACGGCTTCGCCCTCATTGCAGAACTTGTAAAATCCGCCGAAAAATCCGTAGTGTTCATCGACCCATTTGCAGATGTCACCGCATTAAATTTCGCAGCATTTCGAAAGCCGAAAGTTACAGCAATCGTCTATACAGCTCGCATCACCACGGCATTACAAAACCAGGTGGAAATTCATAACAAACAATACCCAGGATTGCAGCTAAGAAACATGCGGCAAGTTCACGATAGATTTCTACTCGTTGACGAAAAGGTTTACCATTTCGGAGCAAGTTTCAAGGATATGGGCAACGGCCTATGCGGCTACAGCATCATGGATTTTGCGACCGTGGAGCAGGTGATGGAAATGGTAGAGGCTAATGGGTAAAAAGCCCAAACCTATTTCTTCAAATGTTTCTTGGCCACCACACGGAGTTCCACCATTTGCCTGCGCCAGACATCAGCGTCTATAGCGGGGAAACCTGCTACGGTGCGGCCTGCGGGGACGCTCTTGGTGACGCCAGCCTTTGCAGTAATGGTTGCGCCGCGTCCCACAGTCAAATGGCCTGCAGTCTTTGCGCCGCCAGCGATATTCACGTCGTCTTCTACGATGGTGGTGCCACCTAAAGCAGTTTGTGCAGCCATATAGACGTTGTTGCCTACAACACTGTTGTGCCCGATTTGAACCATGGCATCAAAGTGGCTGTCGTTCCCGATGGTGGTGGGCGAAATAAAACCTGCGGCCACCACAGTGTTTGCCCCGAAGCTACAGTTATTGCCAATGCGAACCCCAGCCAAGTGAGGAACCATGCGACGTTTGCCCTGGTATTCGTAGAAACCAAATCCGCGGCTACCAACAACAACACCCGCTTGGAATGTGCAGTTTTCCCCGATGACCACATTGGGATACACGGTTACGTTCGCTTCCAAAACACAATTGGCACCAATCTTTGCACCAGGCATTACCACACAGCCAGGCCCTATAAAAGCGGTCTTATGAATTTCTGCCGCCGCATAGGGTGTAGGCCCGAATTTTTCCATAAAGCGGACCATAGCATGGTAAGGATTGTCCACAGATACCAGGCAACGAACCTCAGGAAACACTTGACGAAGTTCCGTAGCGGATTCGTCTTTCATCAATCGAGAGGGAACAAAAAGCAATCCGGCTTCACAGTTCTCCAAATCCTTTCTAGAAAATCCAGCAGCACCTGTAATGCTCTTGATATTCCCATTCCAGAAACTCACATCCGTCGGGGTCGCCTTTTCCATGGAGGCAAAGCCCGTCAGTTCAAAGTCAGGGCAATTTCTGTCATAGCAGACAGGTCCGTCAAAATCCATGGCCAGCTGGTCCAGGACCTCATTCAGTTGCACAGGTGTCATTACTTACCTAAGGCGAGAATCTGAATTTTGCAGGCGTATTCGATGGTTACTTTCTTGCCCACCTTGCCGCTCAGGTCTTCCCCATCCAACTGCAGGAATTCATCCTCGGCTAAATCGAAGGTAATGGACTTCGCCTTGCGGGACTTGAGGAAATACTTCTTCAGGAGATTTCCCAAAACAGGTACGGTTCCTAGGGCGATGCCCAGCAGGAACTGGACAATATTGCAGACGCAAACAATTTCCAGCAGGCCATCCGCCATGTTGGACTTGTAGAACGGATTGGAACCACTGGCAAAGCTGGGGATGTTCCCTACAATGACCGTCCTGTATCCGGAAATATCACGCCAACGATTCATGCCGTCTTCCGTCACATAGTTCAGTTTGGCGGGCTTCAACTTGTAGTTACGATCCGCAAAGAAGCGTCTCACATAGTGTAGCTTATTAGCAATGACAGAACAGGACTTGATTGCTCCCGTAGAGCGGTCCAGGTTAAAATCGTGAGCAATTCGAGCGTCAATACCGCCGGAGAAATAGTTGGCAAAGGCGGTCTTCCCGTTCACCTTCCAGATATCGAAGGGCTGGGACGGTGCTGTCAGAAGCCTGCGGACCAGGAACAGCAGGCCCTTGTCCACATAAGGCTTGTAAAGGTTCAAGACGCGGGCAAGGTCGTTTCCTGTTCCCAGGGGAATCAGGCCAATCTTTACCGTCTTAGTATATTCGGAGTTGATCATCACGGAAAGCACGGAAGAAACGGTTCCATCACCGCCTACCGCAATCAGCGTTTCCGTAGAGGAAAGGGCTTCCAGAATTTGTTGTTCCATCCCGTCACGTTTGGTGAAATCAGCCTTCCACTGGTCCGCGGTAAAGCCCATGGACTCCATAATCTCTGGCAGGTACTGGTGAATCACCTTCCCCTGGCCGCCACCACTAATGGGATTTATGAGAAAAACAAACTTAAACACTCAGAAGCTCATCCTTAATTTCAAGGTAGTGCAACACTCCTTCGTGAAATTTACGAATTTCTTCTTCCGTAAGTTGGCGAGAAACCCTGGCAGGAGACCCCACAATGAGACTTCCTTCGGGATATTCCTTGTTCTGGGGAACTAGGGAGCCTGCAGCCACCACCGAATTCTTACGAATACGGGCTCCGTCCATCACAATAGCACCCATGCCAATCAGGACATTGTCCTCAATATCGCAGGCGTGAAGGATGGCATTATGGCCTACCGTCACTTCGTCCCCTACATGGACGCCCTGGTCCAGGGAAAGATGGATGGAGGCGTTATCCTGAATGTTGGTTCGCTTGCCAATGCGAATTTCAGCTAAATCGGCGCGAATGACGGCGTTATAAAAAACAGAGGAATCCTCACCGATTTCCACATCACCAATCAGGCGGGCTCCTTCTGCGATAAACACGCGATCGCCAATGACAGGCTTCTTGCCCTTGTATTCAATAATGCTAGACATACAAGTACAATGTATAAAAAATTACTTCAAGGTGCCGTAGTGAGCCACCATTTCCGGAGTAATAGCCTTGGGGCGGCCGCGGTTAATATCCACCAGCACCCACTGGGTCTCGGACTCGAAAATCACCTTACCGTCACTGACCCGCTCGAACTTGCACTTACGCTTGCTAACCACTTTGCTGAAGGAATCCACCCAAGTGGTTCCCTTGATTTCGTCACCCAGAAAGGCCTGGTTCTTGTAAACGATGTGCTGTTCATGAATCATCCAACCGCAGCCCATCTCCCGCATAAGAGCGGTGCCGCCGCACTGTTCGGAATGATTCTTGGAAATGTCCTGGATCCACTGGACGGACCAGACGTTGTTGAAATGATGATTGTCATCGATCATTTCGGGAGTGACCTTGAAAGTTTCGGTGTAAACCAGCGGTTCCCAGTTGATATTTTCTTCGGCCATCTCTAAACCTCAATTGTTATTCGAACGATTTTACCAGAGTCGGTATTGCTGATTCAAATTTAACACCATACCAGTGTTCTTCTGCATCGTCCACAGTATTTTCAATAGCTTTTAGAGTAAAATCCGCGGCAATTTTTACTGCTTCCATGATGGATTTACCCCTCATAAGGGATCCCGTAATGGCGGAGGCGTAAATATCCCCGGTTCCGTGACACCACATGGACACTTTCTTGTGTTCGTAGTGCTTAAGTTCGCCATTTTCGTAAACGGCGATGCCGGTATAGCCCTCACGGAATCCAATGCCCGTCATGATGACACACTTAGTGCCTAAGGAACACAGGCGCTTGCATAATTCGGCGATATAGGCTCGATCATATTCCTCGGTATAAGGTAGTCCAGTAAGATAACTTGCCTCGGAAATGTTTGGGAGCAGTACGTCCGCTTCGCCACAGAGGCGCTTCATGGCTTCCACGAAATTCAGGTCAAAGCCCGCATACAGCTTACCTGCATCCGCAAGAACCGGATCAATGATGCGGAGCGCACCTGGATTGGCGGTAGTGGACATAATTTCGCGGACAATATCCACCTGGCGCACGCTACCAAGATAACCCGTATAGAAAGCGTCAAACTTAATGCCTTCCCTCACCCAGTGGTCTCGGATGGGCAGCATGTCGTCGGTAAGGTCCCTAAAAGTGTACCCTCTGAAACGGCCCGTATGGGTGGAAAGCACCGCAGAAGGGAGTACGGCACATTCAATACCGCAGGCAGAAACAATAGGCAGGGCCACCGTAGAGGAACACTGGCCAAAACAGGAAATATCCTGGATAGTCAAAACACGCTTATTCATACGAAAAAAAAGATAGTAATTAAGGTCAGGTTCGAGGCGCCAGGATCAAGGCTCCAGGCTCCAGGTTCCAGGTACGAGGCAAATGACAAAGAGTCATTTTTTTGATTTATTTTTTTAGAATTTTTCGCACAAAAAAATAGTTTTACTTATATTTACAAAAGAATATATGGGTAAAACCAGCCTATTTGGTAGACCGAGTTTCGCCCAGGAGTTTTATTATGGAATGGAATGATTTTACCAGTTTGACGTCGGAAGACATGCAGGCTATTTGGAATTTCGGCACCAAGGATCCGTTTTCGATCCTAGGCATTCATCCGCTGAACACGGACAAGGGCGTAAAGACCGTTATCCGTACCTACCAGCCCCAGGCTTCCTACATCACAGGTGAATCCTGCGATGGTGAATTTGAATTCGACTTTGTGAAGATTGGCGACACCGGCTTTTTCGAAGCCATCCTGGACAAGGAGTACACCCCCTTCTTCTATAACCTGATCATCCGTCAGGACGATGGTAACGAATATACCCTTACCGATCCGTACGCATTCCTTCCGGTGCTGTCCGACTTTGACCGTCACCTGATTGCCTCCGGTACTCATTACGAACTTTACCGCAAGCTGGGCGCCAACCTGGTGGAACATCAGGGCTTCAAGGGCGTTCACTTCGCCGTTTGGGCACCCAATGCTCGCGCCGTTTCCGTCATCGGTAACTTCAACTCCTGGGATGGCCGCCGCCACCAGATGCGCATGCTGGGTTCCTCCGGCATTTGGGAAATCTTCATCCCGAACCTTGGCGAAGGCGAACTTTACCGTTTCGAAATCCATGGCGCCGATGGCAACCTCCACGTAAAGGTGGACCCGCTGGCAAAGCTTTCCGAAGTCCGTCCGGCAACCGCTTCCATTACCACCCACCTGGATGGTTACGAATGGGGCGATGACCTGTACATGTATACCCATTACGCCACCAAGGTCTTCGGCAGCCCCATGAACATCTACGAAGTCCACGCCGGTTCCTGGCGTCGCGATCCCGCAGATCCGGACCGTTTCCTGAACTGGGAAGAACTGGCGGACTCCCTCATTCCTTACCTGAAGGAAATGGGCTATACCCATGTGGAATTTTTGCCCCTGGCAGAGCACCCGCTGGACGAATCCTGGGGCTACCAGGTGACGGGCTACTACTCCCCCACCAGCCGCTACGGCACTCCCGACCAGTTCCGTAAGTTCGTGGACCTTTGCCACCAGAACGAAATCGGCGTGATTATCGACTGGGTTCCGGCACACTTCCCCAAGGACGCCCATGCACTGGGCCGCTTCGACGGCACCGCCTGCTATGAACACGCAGACCCCCGCCAGGGCGAACACCCCCACTGGGGCACCTACATCTTTAACCTGGGCCGTAACGAAGTCAAGAACTTCCTCATTGCAAACGCAATGTACTGGCTCAAGGAATTCCACTGCGATGGCCTCCGTGTAGATGCGGTTGCAAGTATGCTGTACCTTGACTACGGTAAGGGCCCCGGCGAATGGGTTCCCAACAAGGACGGCGGCAACATCAACTACGACACCCTTGAATTCCTGAAGCACTTGAATTCTGTGATGGGCCGCTTGGCTCCTCACGGCATCCTCATTGCCGAAGAATCCACCAGCTTCCCAAGCATCACCCGTCCTCCTGAACAGGGGGGTCTTGGCTTCCACTACAAATGGAACATGGGTTGGATGAACGACTTCCTCAGCTACATCCAGCACGAGCCCATCCATCGTAAGTATCATCACAACAGCTTAACCTTCAGCATGGTATATGCCTACTCCGAAAACTTCATCCAGGTGTTCAGCCACGACGAAGTTGTTCACGGCAAGGGCTCCATGCTGGGCAAGATGCCTGGCGACAACTGGCAGAAGTTTGCAAACCTCCGTTTGACTTACGCCTTCCAGTACGCACACCCGGGCAAGAAGCTGAACTTCATGGGCAACGAATTCGGTCAGTTCCGTGAATGGTGCGAAAAGCGCTCCCTGGACTGGCACCTGGTCAGCTGGGATAGCCACGGCAAGATCCTCGCCATGATGAAGGACTTGAACCACATCTACAAGGACAACGCACCCTTCTGGGAAATCGACCATTACCATACCGGTTTCGAATGGATCTGGTGCGATGACGCAGACAATTCCATCGTAAGCTTCGTCCGTAAGGATGACCACGGTAACGAAATTCTCTGCGTATTCAACTTCACTCCAGTAGTCCGCAACGACTATCGTCTAGGCGCACCTACCAAGGGTAAGTGGAAGGAAATCTTCAATACCGACGCCAGCATGTATGGCGGTTCCAACGTAGGTAACTTCGGTGAAGTCCAGACCGAACAGATCCCGTGGCAGAACCGCGCACAGAGCATGAACGTACAGGTCCCGCCCCTGGGCGCCGTATTCTTCAAGCTGGAGAAGTAATTGCAACCGTCATCCTGAGCGATGATTACAGTCGTCATCCTGAGCGCCGCAGGCGCGAAGGATCCAAGCATTTAAAAAGGCCTCGCAAAAACGCGAGGTCTTTTTTTTATGAAATAAAAAATCACCTGATCTCAAAAGTTCCGCCGGCGTACTGCAATACGACGCGGTTGGATTCAATGGACTGCACCACCACATTCCAGATTTCCTGGCCTACGCTGACAACTGCGGATTCGCCACGGAACTTGATGATGGCCACAGGATTGTCGCCGGGCAAAATGGCATCCAAAGTAATGGAAGGCGGCTTGGGAGGAGGCGGAGCCACTGCCACCGGGGCTTCCACAGGGGCGGAGGCAACCTTCACCACACGGGGCTTAGGCGGTGGCAAAATGCTTGTGGGAACCTTGAAGGGATCGCGCAAGTCATTTTCCGGCATTTCCTGCGGGTTCAAGCGAGAAAGCAGGCTCTTAAAATCCAGGCGGGTTTCAATATCCAGGGGCGTTTTGCCAGACAATTCCTCAAACAATCCAGATTCACTTTGGCCTTTCTGGGAATCCACCTTATCAGACATCTTGAACAGGAATACACCCCAGATCATGAGCGTAACAGTCACCAGGAGAACAAGGAACTTATTCATCGTGACCTGCCTTGCTGAGGACCGACAGATAGACAGAAGCCACACCGGGGCGCATGTCCACATTAACGACCTTGACACTATAGGTGCTGTTTTCCAAGGTGGTCAAGAATCGCAGGAACTGAGGGAATCCGGAATTCGCCTTGAACCTTACGGGGTATTCCAGATTCTCGCCACGCCTTGCCACCTCGCCGGTTGACAAATCCTGAAGAACAACCTCGTTTTGCTTGGATGCTTCCAGAATAAATGTCAGTATCTTGGAAGAAGACACCGATACATTCACGTAAGAATCCAGTTCCGAGGAAATCTTTTTGTAGTTGGCGATTAGCGAATCCGGCGACGTTGTGCCGTTGTCCAAAACCGAAGACTCCCCTATTTCGGAACGGATGGCCACCAATATGCCACTGGCATCCCTCATCCTGGGGAACAAATACACTCCGATGATAGCAACCAGAGCCACGACAGACAAAACGGTAAGCAAGGTGTACTTGTAGCGGGCTAGAAATCCACTCATGGAATCACCTCCGCAGACAAGTCAAATTTCACTACAGGCTTACGTGGACTTGTTGATTTTTTAATAGAGGGTTTCTCATAAACCATATTCATTATTTGTTGGTATAAATATACACTCTTTTTCGTATTGATTAAAAAA
>NZ_FRBE01000038.1 GCF_900142535.1 Fibrobacter sp. UWEL | reverse complement strand
TGAACAATAGACCAAGAAAAAGGCTTGACTACCTAACACCAAATGAGTATCTTTTGAAAAAGTTCAACATTATGCGTTAGCGATTAGAAATCGCCTCTCATAACTCGTCATTCATAACTCGTAATTCATAACTCATAATTCATATCTCGTAATTCATAACTCATAACTAGTATGGACCAGCCTTTAGCCGAACGTTTACGCCCCCAGAACCTGGATGAATTTCTAGGCCAGAACAAGATTCTTGGCGAGCAGAGCCTACTGCGCATGAGTCTTGAAAACGATAAGATTCCCAGCATGATTTTCTGGGGTCCTCCCGGCTGCGGCAAGACGAGCCTCGCCCATGTAATCCGCCAGAAGACCAAGAAGTCCTTCGTGGCACTTTCTGCAGTGGCAAGCGGCGTCAAGGAAGTGAAGGAAGTTCTTGCGGAAGCCCGAAAGATGAAGTCCATCTTCCGCGACACCATCCTGTTCATTGACGAAATTCACCGCTTTAACAAGGGCCAGCAGGACGCATTGCTGGGCGCCGTAGAAGACGGTACCGTTACGCTAATCGGCGCCACCACGGAAAACCCCGGCTTCGAAGTGAACGGGGCTTTGCTCAGTCGCTGCCAGCTGATTCTCTTTGCGCCCTTAAGCAAGGACGATTTACGCAGGCTGATTTTCAGCGCCTTGAAGGACCATCCCCGCGGCCTCCTGCTGAAGGATGTGGAAGTAGAGGAAGCCGTCGTCGACAAACTGATCGCACAGTCCGAAGGGGACGCCCGATTCCTCCTGAATCAGCTGGAATGGATCGGCGGCAACCTGGGGAACCGTAAGGTCATTGACGAAAAACTGCTGGAAGAATTCCAGTACAAGAAGCCTTTGCGTTACGACAAGAGCGGCGAGGAACATTACAACCTGATTTCCGCCCTCCACAAGTCTATCCGCGGATCCGATCCCGACGCTGCTGTGTACTGGTTGCACCGCATGATTCAGGGCGGCGAAGATCCCCGATACATTTTGCGCCGCATGATCCGCATGAGCATGGAAGACGTGGGTCTTGCAGATCCTAATGCGCTTCTGCTGGCAACAAGCGCGAGAGAGGCTTATGACTTCCTAGGAAATCCGGAAGGAATTATCGCCCTGGACGAACTAGCCGTGTATCTTGCTCTGGCTCCCAAGAGCAACAGCCTTGAAATCGCAGGCTTTGCGGCGGACGATGTCATTCGCCAGACGGGAACGCTCCCTGTTCCCCGCGCCTTCCGCAATTCCGTTACCCGCGTGGGAAAACAGCTGGGATACGGCAAGGGATACGAATACGATCACGATAGCCCGGGCGGGTATTCCGCACAGGAACATCTGCCCAAGCAGCTGGAAGGCCTCGAGCTTTATCATCCGAAGCAGATTGGAAAGGAAAAGCTTTTCGCTGAACGTCTGGAGCAGTTAAAGTCCATACGCAATCAAAAACTCGGAAAGAACGAACCTGCGGAAGATTCCGCAGACAAATCCGCCGAAGAAAAGAAAAACGAAAAAAAATCATCCTCCGAGAATTAGCAAAAAAGGCCGCGACTTTCGCGCGGTCTTTTTACCTCATTCCGGCTAATGCAAAAAAGAACATTACTGGTGCTAATGGAACATAGAGATATATTCCACCACCCTTGCCGCGTTTCTTGGTCCAGCTAAGTTCTAGGCCAAACAAGTCAAGCCAGGCCCTAGAACTTACACCGATATCCGAAACAGAAAATTCTGGACCAACAGATATTCCGATATAGTTCACTTCACTCTTTCCAATCATACGAGAAATGGAAATATTCGGTGAAGCATAGACTGTTGGTTCATCTGAATCGCTATTTATAATCGTACGTACAATTGCGCCCGCACTTACATAATACCAATGTTCGTTGATAAACATGACATTAAGTTCTCCGCCCAAAGACATATCGTCACCAAAAATGAAAAATGGATTGATATTAAGGGTCGGTCTAAAACCTTTGTATGGTTCAGAAAAAGATGACGACGCAAGGAGAACTACAATAAAAAATACTTTGAAAGCCAGCTGCTTCATACGCTTGTTAGAACTGTTCCAAAAGTTTGATTCGATCAGGAGTATCAGGGTGGGTCCAGAAAATGGAATCCACCTTTTTTACAAGACCGTGGAGCATGCCGTTATTATCCTCTTCATCGGGATGGATAATGTAGAGCTGAGCCACGTCATTACGCTTCACGTTTGCAAGGCCAGGCGATGCGGAAACTTTCTGGAGAGCCCGTGCCAGAGGCAGCGGGTCCGCGCAAAGCTCGGCCGCACCGGCGTCTGCCACATATTCGCGAGACCTAGAAATTGCCAGACGGTTAATGTAGCTGAAGAAGTAGGCAATAGAAGTAATCACCACGCCTATCACGGCAATTAGGGCGATGATGAGAATACCACCGCCTCCATTCTTACGGCTACTCCGAGTAGACCTGCCGGCGCTTCGCACAGTCCCCTTCAGGATTTCAATGAAGATGGTCTGCAGGATAGAAATGAGCCCCACAAACACAATGCACACCACCATCAGACGAGTGTCACGATTCTTGATGTGAGTCAGTTCGTGAGCCACCACTGCGGAAAGTTCATCATTATCCAGAGTTTCAATAAGACCCGTAGTCAAGGTGACCGTAAAACTCTTGATGTCAATACCGCTGGCAAATGCGTTCAGGCCCGGATCTTCCACAATGTTGATCTGGGGCATTTCGATACCGCCAGCAATGCAGAGGTTTTCCACGATGTTATAGACGCGAACGTTTTCCTTACGTTCAAGCGGCCGGGCGTGAGTCACATGGCGAATGATATTTACGTTGAAACAGTAGGCCGCCAGGAACCACAGCGCCACAATGCCAATAGTCCAGGGCAACGCCTTCAGGAAGCAGAACCAGACCACAGGCCAATGGATGCCGTAACCATAGGTTTCCGCACAGACGCCGCTAACGGTTACGTCCTTGCTTACCAGGGAATCCGGAATATAGGAGCAGAAAATGCCCATATAGTCCAACACCAGAATGAAGGACAGGACCATGGCCAGAATGATGACAGGATACATACACAACAGGATCGCAGTGTTCCTGTTGTTCCGCCAGATCTGGGTCTGCAAGCCTACATATTTCATTACTAGAATTTGACTTCGGGAGCCTTGTTCAGGGATTCACGGCTTTCCATAGCTTCGTACATGGCAGCACGCTTGAAGTGGAACAAGCCAGCAATGACATTGTTGGGGAAGACTTCGCAAGCGTTGTTGTATTCCTTGGTTGCGGAGTTGAAGAAGCGGCGAGCTGCAGCCAGCTTGTTTTCAATATCGGAAAGTTCAGTCTGCAACTGAAGGAAGTTGGTATTGGCCTTCAGTTCCGGATAAGCTTCCAGGGAAACCTTGAGGCCTGCCAAGGCACTAGTCATGGCCTTATCTGCAGCAAGCTTTTCATCCACAGTCTGGGCTCCCATACCAGCGGCACGAGCGGCAGTAATCTTTTCCAGAGTTTCCTTTTCGTGAGTGGCGTAACCCTTGACGGTGGAAACCAGCTGGGGCACCAAGTCAAAACGCTGCTTCAGCTGCACATCAATATTTGAAAATGCATTTTCGCGGTTGTTGCGAAGCTTTACCAACTTGTTGTAAGTGGTGATGAGCAAGAGGACGATCACCACTGCGACAATGCCAATAACCAAACCTGCAGACATTTTTTCTCCTTGATAAAATTGTCTTTTAGGATAAATGTATATAAAAATGCCAGTGATTTAAAAATAATCGGACAAATAAGGCATTTTTTCTATCGCGGATTCTCATCGTCAAGTAAATCCAATCTTGGCTAAAAACAAAAAAATCCCTAGAAAGTGAATTCTAGGGATGGTTAGGTTTCTAACTTGCTGTTTTTCCGCCAAGAAAAAGGACAAGCGATGAGACTCAACCGAGACAAAAGATACCAAATTAAGGCGTTATTGGAAGTCGGACTTAATCAAAAGGCTATAGCAAAACAGATTGGAATTTCCGAAGGCGGGCTCAGCAAGGAAATTTTCAGGAATGGGGATGCGAAAAGTATGACCCAGATAAGGCGGACAAGCGAGCCTTAAAACTCCAGCACAAAGCTCACGTTCGCTACAAGTATAGCGATGAAGTCTGGGAGGAAACGGAGGCCTTGATAATGGAAGACTTGTCTCCAGAGCAAGCCGTTGGACGCAGGGCGTTGGAGGGAAAAGAATCTCCAAGTATCCCTACAATATACCGCCACATCGAAGGCAGGGCCGAGTTTCTTTCGCATCTTAGACATGGAAACAAGAAGTACCGCGAACGCAGCCCGGCAAAGGACGGAAGAGGCTCCATTACTGGGCAGACTCCTATCGACCTGCGCCCGGCGATAGTCGACGAGAAGAGTCGTTTCGGGGATTTTGAAATAGACCTGATTAACGGAGCCCACCACAAGGGAAACCTGTTTACAGCCAACGATAGAATGTCCATGTTCTGTATTCTGGAGCCACTAGCCACAAAAGATGCAACCGACTTGGCAGACACTATGATTGCGGCTTTTGATCCGTACAAGAAATTTCTGCATACGATAACCTCTGATAACGGCAAGGAGTTTGCAGAGCACCAAAGGATGGCGAAGGAACCAAAGATAGACTATTACTTTGCACACCCATATCACTCGTGGGAACGAGGAGCGAACGAAAATATGAACGGTTTGATTCGTCAATACTTGCCCAAAGGAACTTCGTTTGAGAGCTTAACAAGGGCTGAAGTCAAATGGATTGAGTGGAAATTGAACAACAGACCTAGAAAACGACTTGGATATTTAACTCCATTAGAGTATATTTCTAGGCAAGTTAAACAAATTTACTTGGCGACTTAAATTCGCCTTACAAAATAGGTCTCGCAGCCGGTATCGGAATTGTCCTTGTAGCAGTAATCCTGGATAAGGTATCCAGCGCCAAGAAAAATGGAGCCATCGAACTCTATAACAGCGAAAATGGCAAGAGAAAAAGCTTCGACGATTCTGAAGATCAATACGAGGATGACGAAGACGAAACCGCCTTCAACATCCAGCTGGTACCTACCCAAGGCGGCATGGGTCTAGCATTCAACTTCTAAGATTCTGAGAATCCGGAAGACTTTTTATAGTGACCAAGTCATCATCCGTTTTTTCGCGGGACGGATCGGGAGCAAAGCGGGCGCCATTTATCGTTACACCCTTCCTGTCCAAAAATTCCTTGAGGGCAATTCTTCATAAGTTTAAACCTCTAGACTATTCTCTTCCAGCAAGAAAGATTTTAGACTCGTTATGACAAAGCCATTATCATCCTGGAAAGTCTTTATGTTTTCTCTTACTACAATAATTTTTTTGAAGGAATCATCAATCCGTTTCAAAGAATTCTTCTCTTGCTCTTCCTTGGATGGATCATCCATTCGGTAAGCGGATTGGACATACAATTTTTTGTTTCCCATTGTAGCCACAAAGTCAACTTCCAATTGAATTTTTACGCCTTTACCATCTTTCTTGGAATTAACTTCAACGATACCAACATCCACGTTATATCCACGAGCCAAGAGTTCGTTATAAATCACGTTTTCCATCAAATGGGTGGGTTCCTGCTGACGAAAGTTAAGTCGAGCATTGCGCAAGCCCACATCGGCAAAGTAGAACTTTGAATTAGCTCCAATATACTTACGGCCTTTTATATTAAAGCGTTGCGCCTCTGAAATAAGAAAAGAATCCTTGAGCATCTGAAGATGATTGTAAATCGTCTTGGACGTGTAGGTAATTCCAAGTTCGCTTTTGAATGTGTTCTCAATTTTGGTTGGATTGGTAAAGGAACCTATTGAAGATGAGAGAATGTTTACCAACTTTGAAAGCGACTCTTCGTTCTCTATGTTGTTTCTTTGTACGATGTCCTTGAGATAAAGTTCATCTACAAGACTTTTTAGGTAGTCACTCTTTTGTTTATCCGTGCGCAACTGAACAACTTTTGGCAACCCACCAAAAGTCAAATAATCTTGCCATGCATCTTCAAAGTTCTTCTTTCGAGCTGAAAAATATTCTTTGAAGTTCAGTGGATAAACATGAACTTGATCGCCACGCCCTCTAAACTCTGTCAATATGTCAGATGACAGCATTTTGGAATTGCTGCCAGTGACATAAACATCCGCATTATCTTTTTGCAATAGTCCATTTAGAACATTGTAAAACGTAATACGGTCACCAGGCAGATTGGGATTTTCGACACTTTTACAATATTGAATTTCGTCAATGAAAACAAAAAATTTCTGTTTTCCTTTGACGCGCTTTCTAATGAATTCTCCAAGGAGCAGCGGATTTCGAAGTTCAGCGAATTCATCATTATCCAAGGCGATTTCAATAAAACTCTCTTTCTATTACCGCCATATTACATTCCATAATTTTTCGTCTAGACACCTTTTTATGGAATAGAATATCGTGAAGACCTTTTTGCAAGGTCTCGTTTGTGCGGGAGATATCCTAAACAGGATCGTTAACGGGCTTGCTGTAGTCGCGTTCGCCGAAGAGGGCGGTGCCCACGCGGATCATGGTGGAGCCTTCTTCGATGGCAACTTCCAGGTCGCCGGTCATGCCCATGGAGAGCTGATCGAATTCTGCGAAGATGCCGCCCTTAGCCAAATACTTCTGCTGGAGATTGCGGAGGAAGGCGAAGCATTCGCGGGAGTCTTCGGCAACGCCAGTGTTCTTACCGATGGTCATGAGGCCGCGGAACTTCAAGTGCGGGAAATTGTTGATGCCGCCGGCCATTGCGCGAGTTTCAAGTTCCGCAAGGAAGGCATCGGCGTTAGCAACGTCCAGGCCGCTCTTGGTTTCTTCTTCGCCGGCGTTCACCTGGAAGAGAATTTCAAGAGTCTTGTTCAATCCTGCGCAAACTTTTTCCAGCTTTTCTACCGCTTCCATGCTAGCGATGGAATGAATGCAGTCAGCCACGATGGCAGCTTTCTTCAGTTTGTTGCTCTGCACAGGGCCAATGACATGACACTGCACCGGAGAGCCGTCCTTTGCGGTGAGGCGGGTGCTGAACTTGGTTTCTGCTTCCTGCACGCGGTTTTCGCCAAAGACCTTTGCGCCTAAAGCGATTGCATTTTCAACAGCTTCTGCCGGGTGAAACTTACTGACCCAAACCAAAAGCACAGATTCACGAGAACGACCCGCATGCTCGCAGGCAGCACCAATTCGAGATTCCAATTTGACCAGCTGGTCACGCATTTCTTCAAGTGTAAATTCCATGACTCAAATATAACTTTTATATATTGTCCCCAATAGGGGTTAAAACTTACTTTGAAGAAAATACTACTGGTCATATTCGCGATTCTTTTCCTATGTGGGGGCGTACTCCCCGCAGTGGAAGACTATCTTGACGAAGTCGCGAACAGCAAGGAAGTCCTCACCTTTTTCAACAAGAAGGATTCCCCTGAAAAATTGAAGAAGTTCATTACCTCGGTGAACCCCAAATTGAGCGTTGCCGAGGTGAATCGCTATTCAACATACATCCTGACTTACTCGAAACAGTACAACGTGGATTACAAACTGGTAGCCGCCGTCATTGCCCAGGAAAGTAAATTCAAGGCAAATGCCAAGAGCCGCGTGGGCGCATTAGGGCTTATGCAAGTCATGCCCACCACAGGGAAAAACGTGGCGCAAAAGCTGAAACTTCCCAGCCACGACCTGCTGGACCCGAGGGATAATATCCAGATCGGCGTAAAGTTCATTTCCATGCTTTACAAAGAATATAACGGTGATTTCAACTTGATGCTTGCCCATTATAACGGCGGTTACAAACAGGCAGAGCTATACAAGACCTTCAGGTACTTTGAACTCATGCGCCTGATTACCATGCAGTTCGAAACCTTTAACTACGTAAAAAAAGTCAAGGCCAACTACCGGAAGATCAATCGGGAGATTTAAACGTCACGAATTATTCGCAAGTCACCGCTAATTTCAACCAGGCAGAATCAAGCGTCAATCTTTTCAAACTTACACCATCAGCAATTGTATAGTCCATTTCATCACCAGCCTTTTCTGATCGAGGATCAAACTCGCCATTCTCCACAGGTCCCGTAAATGTCAAACATTTTAACGGTGTAGTTTTGAATTCAAGTTCAGCTTCAACATTTGCTTCAGAAAAACGCTCCAAAAGCCGTTCAATAAAAAGAGGCGTAGACTCTATCAAAGAATCACTAAATTGAAAAGACTTTCCCGAACCAACATATACCTGTAGGGAATCTTCAACTTGAGGATAACCCCATCTAAATTTTACCTCAACATCAACGTCTAATGAATTAACAATCTCACCGAGTTTACATACGTTTTCCCAAACATCAGCTTGAGCAACAGAATCTTTTGAACAAGATACAAATACACAAAAGATTACAAGGTAAATAAAAAGACGCTTAATCATTAGTCAATCCTTTTTTATTTCAATTTCCAATAATCAAACAACATATTTAAATTATCTTCGGTATAAGATCGCCCGTCTACTCCCGATTTTAAATTTTTCAAAATATAGTTTTTCACTTCAGGCAAAGTCTTAGAGACTAAAAACGCCTTTTCTACATCTGTAATTTTGAATCCAGACACCTTATCTATATTAGACTTATAACCGTCAGCAGATTTTGTATTTACATCTATTAAATCCTGACCAATCCCAACATATGCGGAGGAATAACTTACTCCACAAGTGGATTTTAAATCCCCAGAACAATATCTGTTATTCGTAAAATACCATTCAATTCCTCTGGTAAACGCATCCCTATAATTTTCTTTTTCATCATTAAATAACGAACTCTTTTGATTTGAATACAACGAAAAATGAGCAACTTCGTGAATAGTAGACCGATATATGCCATCAGATTGTCTATCATCGGTTGCCAACATCATAATTCTATCATCAAACATTGTAGAAGAACTTAATATGTAAAACCCCCATACCCCATCCTTATACTGATATCCGGCATCACTCATCGCTTTTTTAAAATCGGACTTATTCTTATAATACACTTCTATATCCAAACTTTGATTACCAGCAGTATTACTTCGCGGTTTTTTCAATCCAAATCGATTGCCATACCAATATTGATATGCAGCGGTCCAGACCGCACACCACCTGGCCTCTTTTCCTGTAAATGTTTCATTCCAGTCGGAGTGCTTATTATTCTTTTCAATCTCAAGATCTTCACCATAAATTGAGTGTCCATCTTCAAGCAAAAATTCATCAGAGTCAAAATTAGCTTCATAATCAATGTCAAATCTCCACTTTTCTGGAATTGAAAAATGACCATTCACATCAGTATGAGCTTCGCGCCAATAGTATGAATAACCACCCGTTACACGAACACCCACCAATGGTTGCTCCCCAAGGTAATCATCCACAAATTTTAGTGTTCCACCTAATTTCTTCGCACTGCTAAATAGAGACCACGCAAGCTTAGGTTTTTCACCGACATTTAGTTCAGTTGCAGATGATTTAAGACGTTCTGCAAGATTTCCTGTCATCTCCAATGAATTCCATTCAACCTCATGTAAGGATACTCCAAGTTCATCTAGTTTGGAGGAAGCCTTCTTTGCAAGACCCTTCATAGCATTACCATCATCCAACACATCATCTGGTTCTACAAGAAAAAGTTCCTTGATAATCTCATACCTCGTTGGTCCAAACTTATAATCAACTGGAACCGTGGCAAATAAGGGTACAATAGAATCAGGCAGCGAAAGGTCCTTGTAAACAACAGGCTTCTTAATAGGCTTATAGTCTAGGGGATGCTTAAACAATACAAGGGATGAATCATATTGTTTTAATTCATACGCCCCCTTCTTTCCATCCGCAAGAAACCTTATATACAGGTAATTCGGCTCAAAAGACAAACCGCTTACATCAGCCGAATCTTCCGCACTATGACACTTTGCCAGGGCCGTCTTACGTAGAGCCTCACTCATATTTTCTACGGTATAGGGGTCTTGGGCAGGATTGCTAACTACAGCAGAAGTAATGACATTAACGAAAGGTGCGACCTCCTCAGAAACGGGAATTTGAGGATTGGACATCTCAGAACAGGCGCAGAGCATCAAAGATGCCACACCAAGGCAGAATACATTTTTCAACGGATCCTCCTAACGGACCACAATGTTTCCTTGTACAAACTATTTCGAACAAAGCATCGTCCAATATAAAAAAAGTAAATTTCAACGTCAATACAAAATCAATCATCCTTCTTACCCCACATCCCAAAAAGACCCGCAGATTTTTTCCGCGGGTCCTTTAATTTTTTGGCTTAAGTGTCAAAAGGATACCTGAAAAAGGGTATCCTTTGCTTTAAGTGTCATTTGGATACCTAAATCCGCTTCAATCCCTTTATCCGTCTGCGTTCAGACGAGAAAAATGTTCCAAAATCATGGTCTTGCGACTATTCTTGGATATGCCCTTGTGAAGGCGTAAGATGGACTTCAAATCTGTAAACATAGATTCGATTCCATTGTTCGTGTTTGGGACACCTGACCCATACATTTCCTCGAAGGTCCATAGAAAACGCATGTTTCTTTTTATGCTGAGATAGGCGCTTCGAAGGTTCTTATGCGTGTAGCGCATTTTTCCGTCGGTGTACAAAGCCCGTTCCTTTAGGAAAGCCGTCCACTTACTTTCCCATTCGCCAAACAGTCCTTCAAAGGAAGCCCGGTCTGTGTGGACCATGAAGTAGGTCAGCTCAAGAAGTTCTCTTGATGCAGGCAGTTTTGGCCTGCTAGTCAACCAATGCTTGACGGTCTTTATCTGATGAAATTGGCAGTACTGAAACGGATACCTGGATAGCCGCTCTCTCAGGCCCCGTAAGCCATCGCTGACGATGCACACAATTTCAAAGCCGTTCTTTTCCAGCCATTCAACGCCTTCAACATAGTCTTCAACGCGCTCCTTTCTGTTTATGAATTTTGACCAGACAACATGTCCCTTGATTGAATCCTTGATCGCAATGACGCCAAAATTCCACCCCCAGTATGTTGCATCCATTAGGGCTATGATTTTGTCGGGAGATGTTTTTATGACAGGAGCCGGGAAAGATTTAATTATTCTGCAAACCGTGGTTTGAACCACAAAAAAAGCAAATTTTACCCATTTTATAAAAATATCGCTCTAGCCCAGTATTTGCAAGGGCTAGAGGCTATTTCGGGTATCCAAATGACACATTAGCCAATTTTTTATTCCGTATTACCCAACCGACGAAAAATAATCAGTGATCAAATAATAAAGATTGCAAACTCTTGAATTGATGATATAAAGAACCAGAACGAGCAAAATTATATGTATTGCCAATAAACATTGAGAAGGGACAATCTTCTTCCCTGCAATACAACTGTAGCCATTTAGAAACACCAACCTAGAACCAATAAAAAATATCAGAGGGAGCGTTACAATCAAAGTCGCGAGAAACATAAAACCAAAAGAAATCAGTGTTGCAAAAGCCATACCCAAAAACCAAGGTAAAAATGGAATCATAGAAAGAGGCATCATCAACATGTGTGGAAGCATTTAGGCAGCCTTGCTAGATGAATCTCTCGATTCCGATTCCCATTCGTAGGCTATCTTTACATCTACA
>NZ_FRBE01000037.1 GCF_900142535.1 Fibrobacter sp. UWEL | reverse complement strand
TGTAGATGTAAAGATAGCCTACGAATGGGAATCGGAATCGAGAGATTCATCTAGCAAGGCTGCCTAAATGCTTCCACACATGTTGATGATGCCTCGAAATTTTTCTGGCGTTACCATCGGAATCGATGAGGAAGATTACGCTAAAATTATTGAAGAGCTTGACGCCTGTCGAAAGAGAATTATTTCCATAGCGACAGCGAAGAAAGGTGGAAATCGCGTCTATCGATTGAATTTACAACTGTTTCCCTTAACTGAAAAAGTTTGAAAATAGAAACGCTCTAAAAAAGGAGTCATAACATGAAAAAGAAATTTCTACTCATAGTCGCTATGATTTTCGCTTTTGAGGCTTGTTCCGACAATAATTCAGTCGAGGCATCTGCGGAAGCAAAAGATTCCTCTGAAAAATTGTCTGATGCAGACGTTAGTTTTATGAAAACAATGCTTGGTGAATCTGGATATAGCCAAGTTGTTTCTGATGGCGTGAATTTGGATGATGCGGTCCCGACGGAAGGAGGATCTCTTTCTGCTTCTCCTGCCGCTGTAAA
Source organism: Fibrobacter sp. UWEL (assembly GCF_900142535.1). Lineage (NCBI taxonomy): Bacteria > Pseudomonadati > Fibrobacterota > Fibrobacteria > Fibrobacterales > Fibrobacteraceae > Fibrobacter > Fibrobacter sp. UWEL. Next base: position 13,806 of record NZ_FRBE01000037.1, on the reverse strand, counting down.
TTCTTTCAAGACCGAACCGGAATCAGCTTTTAGTGAATTGAGATCAACAGGTAGCTGTTGGGTGAATGTTTATAAAGAAGAAAATGGAATATATTATTCCAAGTCTGTAAAAGGAGATAACCCTGGGGAAGATAGCGATGATGCTTTAGTTTATCTTCGTGAAAATGAGGATTCCCTTTATAAGTTTGAAAGTCATTTCAAGCTGTATTCTGAAAATGCGGTTGAACGCTGTGAAGCAGATAGTATTGCCTTTGTTAAAACGTGCAATGAAAATGGTGGTCTTTATAAAATGTACAATAGGGGTTGTTCCGCAGGATCCTTTGAAGCAGCTTGCGTGACAAAGGTCTCTGCTAACACTAAGTTAGAAACCATAGTGGATAGCCTGAAAAGTGAATGTGAAACATTTGTCGCGGAACTTCCTGAAGAAAATGTAATGCCTGGTGAACAGTGTGTTGGTGATACAGGACATGGATTAGTTTGTGATAAAATATAATGCTTTTGGAATGACCTTTAAGGTTTGCTAATAATGAAGAAAAATCTATTCCTGTTTTTGCAAGGATTTCTTGCTCTGTTTTTCGTTTCTTGTTCAGATACGAATGGAGTTGCTGATGGAGGCTCTATTGAAGATCAAAATGCAATTTCCGTTGATCAACTTAATGAGTGGTATAAGTACGGAACGGGATTACATGAAGCAGCCTATGCAAAAATAGATGGGGGCAGGATAGCGGTTTTGAATGACGGCACTGGTGCGCGAGCAGAATGTATCGCGGATAGTTCAACTCTTGCAATGACTATCCAAATTTCCGGCTCCTTCGCGATTTTCACATTACAGGGAACTGAAATTGCCGCATCTTGTGATTCATCTTACTCGGCCTTTAAGGCTGGCTGCTTAGAAAAGTCGAATAGTCAATTCTTTAGTATTAGCGATGGGTGTAAAAATGGAAACTTTGACGCAGCTTGTCGAATGAGCCAGGTCGAATCGGACTCTATTTCAATGTTGATTTCTTACTTTAGTAATGTCGCAGCCGATCGTTGCGCAGAAATGGCAAAGGATGCGCAGTCATCAACAGGAAAGTTTGAATCGCCTTCATCTTCATCAAAACGGGATGATATTTCAAGTTCATCAAGTTCAATTGATGCTCCTGAAATCTGTGAAAACTGCGGCACAACCAACAATCAGGCAATTTCCATTGACAGTAGCCGTACTCTTGAAAACTACATTCTACAATATGTTCCGAATGCAGAACAACTTTCCTTTGACAATCGCGTGGTTGCCTACAACGGAACGGCCTCAATGGCTTGCATGGATTACGCCTACGCAAAAACAGGAATTTCTCCCACGGACATGGTTCGCAAATCTCCGCTGTTCCAGATAAATCGAGATGACATTTCCGTCTGTTTTCCAATGACAGCCAAAATCATGAAGGAACATCCTGCGGAAAATAAGGAAGGTTGTCGGTACTTTATGACCATGGTCGATGATGGTGGCCAGCCAATGGGACATGTGTTGACCAGCATATCCGACAGTTCCCTGCAATTCACCAGCATTTCTCCTGGGGGAAAATGCAAGCGTAACAACAATTTCTTCGCGGTGTATTTTCTTATTGAAGACTGTGACGGCAGCATAGGGGCTACCGAACCTGAGAGTATTCGCAAGCCCTTATCAAGCGAAATTTGGAAATGTGAAGATGGTAGTTACAGTCCGAGCACAAATGCTATTTCTTACGGAGAATGGTTTAAGTCTTCTCTGCTGTAAAAACTAAACGATAACATTATGGTTGAAATAAAAGGAGTGCTAGCGCAACTAGCACGTTACTTACTAGTGGGTGGATTTGCCTTTCTAGTGGATTTTGGGCTATTCGCTTTTTGCCTGTATGTTCTAGGCTTGCATTATCTGCTTGCGAATTTCATCGGATTGGTTGCTGGTCTGGTACTCAACTATGCCCTTAGCGTCAGGTGGGTTTTCTCGGATTGTAAACGCAGGCTTGAAATGCGCAAGTCTGCAGAGTTTGCCGTATTCGCCGTGATTGGTTTTGCAGGTGTTGCGCTTAACGAACTGTTGATGGTTTTCCTGGTGGACTCGCTCCATGGGCAGGAAATGATTTCCAAGATGATCGCCGCGGCAGTTGTTTTGATGTGGAACTTCGGAGTGCGAAAGCTGACCTTGTTCCGAGAAAAAAAGGATTGACATGACCACTGAAAATGAATCCCAAAAAATTGCTATCATCGCAGGTGCCGGGCCTGCAGGCTTGACCGCCGCATTGGAATTACTTCGCACCACAAATGTAAAGCCTGTAATCTTCGAAGCAGAAAATACAATTGGCGGAATCTCCCGGACGGCTTGCTACAAAGGCAACAGAATGGATATTGGTGGCCATCGATTCTTCAGCAAGAGCGATGCTGTAATGGACTGGTGGCTGAACATTCTTCCCCTGGAATCCAAGGACGGACCCCATCCAGAAAAAGACGATTTGGTCATGCTTTGCCGTAGTCGGCTGAGTCGCATATTGTTCCTGCGGAAACTTTTCGACTACCCCGTAACCTTGAACGGAAATACCATTCGCGGTCTTGGATTTTGGCGAATGATGAAAATTGGTCTGAGCTATCTTAAGGTGCAGTTGCTTCCTGCCCGTTCCGAAAAGAGTCTAGAAGATTTTATGATCAACCGTTTCGGCGTTGAACTTTATAGAACCTTTTTTAGGGACTACACCGAAAAGCTCTGGGGTGTTCCCTGCAATAAAATCAGCCCGGAATGGGGCGGCCAGCGAATTAAAGGACTTTCCATTACAAAGACTGTGGTTCATGCGGTAAAGCAATTTTTCAAAAGTAATAGACACGCCATTGATAGGGATAGCGCAGATAAATTCCGTCAGAAAAATACCGAAACAAGTTTAATCGGCCAGTTCCTATATCCAAAACTTGGGCCTGGCCAGCTTTGGGAAACCGTCGCCCAGAAAATCCTTGACATGGGCGGTGAAATTGTGATGAACGCAAAGGTTGTGGGAGTAAATCGGATTGAGAACCGCGTGGTGAGTGTCGCCGTTGACTACGGTCAAGGCGTCAAGACAATTCCATGCGACTATTTCCTAAGCTCCATGCCCGTGAAGGAACTGGTGACCGCCATGGATCAGCCCAAGACTTCTGTTCCCGCCGAAGTAAAACGGGTTGCGGAAGGACTCGTCTATCGGGATTTTATGACCGTCGGCCTGCTGCTGGATAAACTTGAAACAGGAAATGTAAAAGACAACTGGATTTATGTTCAGGAAAGCGATGTAAAGCTGGGTCGCATTCAGGTGTTCAACAACTGGAGTCCATATCTAGTTAGTGATCCATCCAAGGTCTGGATTGGCCTGGAATATTTCGTTAACGAAGGCGACGAAATGTGGACAATGCCCGATGCCGACTTCATCCAGTTTGCCATTGCAGAACTGGACAGGATTCATGTGTCAAAGCCGGAGTCAGTTCGCGATTCCGTTGTATTCCGCGTCAAGAAGGCTTATCCGGCCTACTTCGGAACCTATGGCGAATTCCATAAGATTCGCGAATATCTGGACAACATCGAAAACCTGTTCCTGATGGGCCGTAACGGCATGCACAAATACAACAACATGGATCACAGTATGCTGACTGCCATGGAAACTGTAAAGTGTATTCGCGAAGGCTCCGTTGACAAATCGGATCTTTGGAATGTCAATACCGAAGAAGAATACCACGAAGGCAAAAAGAAATGAAAAAAGTGCTTAAGAAAATTCTAGGAAATTTTGAATTTCGTTGCATCGTCGGCGTTCTTGCGTGTTTCGCATTTTTGCAATACGGGCAAATCCGTGTGGAGAGCGTGATTCTTCACCAAGGAGAAAACGACGAAAAGACATCGCTGCCGATTTCCAGAAAAATGAATCAAGGCGAAATTTTTCGCGTTAGCTTTATCATCTCAAATCCGCTAAATCTTCACTATGACCTGAACATCATCCCCGATGATTGCGCAGAATCGCTAACGATTAACGGCACAGACATTCCCCTGTCGGATTATTCTGGCAGATGCAATTACAGCAAGGGATTTGTGCTGACAGATTCTGTTACCGCGCCCCACCGCGTTGGCCCTAGAACGACTTATGAACTTTCCCTGAAAAATGGCGGCGGGCCCGGAGGAATCAATGTTTTTCCTAAGGGGACAGGCTTTACGGACGCCATGGAAATCGTGATTGCAATCCTTGCGGGATTGACGCTTGCATCCTTATGCAAACGCCGCAAGTGGCATTCATTTTTATTGTTCTGTATCGTGTTCGGAGTATTCCTGCGATTTGCCATGTTCAGCGCCCTGCCCTACACTCAATTTGCAAATGATGTGGAAGGTCATTTGGCGTACATTCAGTATATTGCGGATAACCTTGCGATTCCTGCAGCGGACGAATGTTGGACCTGTTACCATCCACCTGTTTATTACACGATGGCGGTACCTTCGCTTATCGTAAGTAGCCTGCTAGGATTTACTTCAAGTGCAGGCGTTCAGCTATTTAGTTTGGCGCTTTCAATTCTCGTATTGATTTGCGGTCTTGCATTTTTAAAGAGTCTTGTGGATGGCAAAAGTCTGATTGTTGCCGCAGCCCTTTGGACGGTGTGGCCAACCTTGCTTTTAGTCGCTCCAAGAATCGGGAACGACCAGATGTTCATTGCACTGCATGTTCTTTGCCTGCTTTCGGGCTTCAATTACATTAGGTATAGGAAAGGTTCGTCCCTTGTTTTCGCCGTGGTTTGTGCGGCTCTTGCAATCTGGACAAAATCCACAGGTTTTATCTCTTTGGCACTTGTAATACTGATGGCTGTTGCAGGCTATCTCAAAAATCGTTCGCCAGAAAAAATTACACCAACCAAACCAGAAATCACAAGCTGGATTTTATTACTTCTAATCTTTGTTGGATTGGCCTTCGAAAAAATAATGGGCGAAGGAGGCCTGGTTTCCAACGCAAACAGTCTGCACTCGGGTTTGAAAGTCGGGAACGAAGCCGGAAACTATCTTTATTTCGATCTGAAGTCTTTCCTAACGGAGCCTTACACCAGCGCATGGGCCGACGGTCTGGGCAGAGAATATTTTTTCAATTATGCCTTCAAATCTTCCCTATTTGGCGAATTCAAACTTGTAGAAACCGCATTGGGTAAGACCTTGGCTTCCTTCATTAGCGTGTCATTCCTAGGCTTGATCGTATTCGCGATTCGCGGCTGGTGGAATACAAAACTAGATGTTTACCATTGGATTCTTTTTATTCAGGGAATCCTGTTCTTTGCAGCATTGAGTTTCCTGCGTTACAAATATCCCTACGCCTGCAGCAACGATTTCCGCTACATCATGCCTGCGTTGTTGAGCTTTGCTCCCTATGTTGGATTGGGCATATACCAAAAAGAATTTTCCCTCAAGTGGAAAATTCTTGGTATCGCAACAGTACTTGTTTTTGTGGTATGTTCTGTGCTGCTGATGGGCTGCGTGTTTGGATAATCAAACGCGAATATTTTGAAAAAAGACCCCGACTCCTATGAGTCGAGGTCTTTTAATTTTGCTGGATCCTTCGACTTCGAACCTCCAGAATGACATGTTGCCCGGAGTTGGGCTTTTGCCTTAGGCTTTATCGCCTCCAAAGAGCTTCCGCTATTATCGGTAACAAGGAAAGCATGTGCCTTGTGTTGTTTCCGATAATATTGTATATTGAATGGTGGAGGTCTTTATGTCCTACGAAACCGTAATTGATCAGGTGAAATCTCTTCCGGAAAGTTCTTTGGAAGATGTTTCGAGATATATCGAATTTTTGCTATATCAACAGGAACGGGCAGACATGGCTCCTTTAATTGAATCGGATGAAGTGTTCGAAGAAAAAATGGAACGCGGTTATGCCGATGCTGTTGAAGGCCGTGGAAAGCCGATGGATGAAGTGTTCTCCGATTTAAGTAAGCGGTTTGCTTGATGAATTACAAGGTGATTGTATCTGAACAGGCCGAACGCGACTTGGGCGATATTTATTCATATATTTGTTGTGAGCTAAAATCAAAATCGAGTGCTGAAAAAATGGCGCTACGACTACGTGAGGCCATGACTGGCCTTTCCATAATGCCTAAACGCTATCGTATATATCCGTTAGAACCGTGGCTTTCGAGAGAAGTTCGTTCTGTGTCTGTTGGAAATTATGTGGTATTTTATCTTGTAAAAGAAGCTGAATCAGAAGTTTGGATAACCCGTATCGTGTATGGAAAGCGCGATATGAAGAAAACTCTTTAGAGAAACTTGATGCATAAACGAGAAAGACCCCGACTCATGTGAGTCGAGGTCTTTTAAATGCTGGATCCTTCACTTCGTCGCTTTCGCGACTTCATTCAGGATGACGGCCGGCGATAAGCAACTTCGTTGCTTTGATAACCGGCTCGGAAATGACTAAATAAATTTAGTCGCTTCACTCGCTTTAGTTATCAATTAAGCCTGCTTATAATCAGCGATCTGTTCTGCAGTCAGGTCCATGATGAAGTTGGAGTGCTTCATCACTTCTGCTTCAGCAAGGTTCAGGTAAACCTTGGCGCTCTTGCCGAACAGTTCTGCGTTTGCAGAAGCGTCGCGGATAAGGAGCTGAGCCATGACGCAGTTACCGGCCATTTCGTACAGGCGGCGGCTGCAGAGGTCCAGGAACTCGTTGTTTTCAGCGGCCTTGACATAGTCGATGGCTGCCTTGAACTTGTCGTCCATAGCCTTTGCGCGGGCCTTGAGGTTTTCAAATTCCGGTGCAACAGCGGCTGCTTCCAGTTCGTCGAGCATGGAAGTGTAGGTGCCGGTGGTGATGTGCGGAAGGGCTGCAACAACCTGGAGCTGGGTAGTACCTTCGTAGATGGAGGTAATACGAGCGTCGCGGTAGAGACGCTGGCAAGCGTATTCCAGCATGTAGCCGGAACCGCCGTGAACCTGGATGCTGTCGTAGCTGTTGATGTTGGAGTATTCGGCATTCATGCCCTTGGTGAGCGGAGTGCCGGCAGATGCCAACTTGTTGTACAGCTTCAGTTCAGCCTTTTCCTCGTCGGTAAGCTTGCGGGTGGGGTGGGGGAAGTCTCCCCCTCGCTGCAGCCCCGGCCCCGCCCTTACAATCATTCCCTTCGGGAATAAAGTTCCGAAACCCACCCGGCCGGGTCTTCCGCTACCCCCTCTGCGGGGCTCAGTCGCCGCCCCGCAATGCCTGGCTTGTCCCATCCATCCGCTCTTGCTTAAAACTATGGAAAACCAAGGCTTTTGTAAACTTTTTGTGCGGAAGCTTCGTTTTTAAGTTATCTTTATGAAAAATAGAGTTTTTGCTCTTGTTCTCTAAGTGAAATCTGCAAATTTCAAAAGAACGGGGACAAGGCAAGCGCTCACGCAAGCATACTGCTTTTTTGCAGTATGTTTCAGTTTGTCGTACCGGCTTTTTCAAGCTGGTCTTTTGGCTGTACAAGCCATGGACAACAGCCCTTTCGGGGCGTGGGTCGTTTGCGTTTATCGTTCTTAGGCTTTGCAGAGCCTCACTTAGGTAAATGTCGCGACCCACGTCCTTTCTATACGAATTGACGCACTACATTGTTGAACAAGGCAAAACTCCATAGGATTTTAATCGATGGAGGCTGTTATGGCTTGGAAAAAGAATGCGGAAATGAAGCGTGTCGTAACGAACTTGCTGAAAGTAGGTACCGTCATTTTGAGTGCTGCGACTTTGTTCGCTTGCGGTGATGATTCTGGCAATTCGTCAAAGGCGGATAACGAGGATAATGGTCGCGAAGTGGCTACTCTTGTTGAAATGGGGCGTTGTACTAGCGAGCGCGAAGGCGATACCGTTTATGTAGCCGAAAAACTGACAGACTACCTTTGCAGAAACGGTTCCTGGATCGACCTCTCCGAATCGGATGATTCTGATGAAAATACTAAATCCAGTAGCTCCGTGACCCCCGGTTCCTCAAGTGTCATTCCGAGCGATAGCGGAAAATCTAGTAGTTCATTCAACAAAGACAAATATACAGACGAAAATCTTGTGGTCAAGAAACGTTCCATCCTGGGTGTGGCTCAGAAGGGCCCCTTCAAGTTTGGCTCCCCGGTTTATCTGAGGGAACTTTCCGAAGAAACTCTGGACCCGACTGGAATGGTTTATGAAGACGAAATCAGCAGTAACAAGGGCGACTTCGTTATTCCCAATGTGAACTTGATTTCTCCCTATGCCGGAGTGGAAGTTCGTGGCCAGTACAGGAATGAGGTTACTGGCGAATACTCCAAGGATTCCATCAGTTTGTTCGTTCTCACCGATTTGAAAACAGATTCTCGCACCAAGGTGAATATAAACCTGTTGACTCACCTGGAATACAAGCGCGCTATGTATCTGGTCCGTAAGGGTTATAGTGTTTATGCCGCAAAGAAACAGGCTGACCAGGAAATCATGACCGCCTTTGAACTTCCGACAACAGTCAAGTATAGCGAAGACTTGAGCGTATTCGAAGATAGCGAAGACGACAATGTGGATTACGCCAACGCAAGCCTCATGATGTTGAACCTGCTGTTTTTGGGTAATCGGTCCGATACGGAAATCAAAATCGCCATAGATCGTTTTATTGCGGATATCGAAAAGGACGGATCCTGGGAAGATGATTCTACCAAGGCCGTAATGGCTGACTTTGCTAGCGAAATTGATGGTGATGAAATCCGCGCCAATGTGAAGTCCTGGAATATTCTGGATGTTCCGAGTTTTGAGGCTCAGGTGGAAATGTTCTGGAACAATGTGTACGGTCTGGGCGGCTGCACCAGTGTCCGCTCCGGAGTCATCGCGCAGAATAAAAATAAGTACAGCAAGAATGTCAATAGCTATTACCTCTGCAAATCTTCAAGTTGGAAAAAGATTACGAATCTGGAGGCCGATACTTACGGCTGGGAAGCAGGCGAAACCGGTGAAGTCAAGAAGGGAACCTATACAGAGGCCAAGTATGTGTATCGTGGCGGAGCCTGGACCGAAGTAAATCCCGTCGAAGATGCCTTGGGCTCCTGCACGGCATCAAAATCTGGAACCGTGGACAAGACTGGCAATGTATATTACATCTGCAAGTCCAGCGCCTGGGAAAAGGCGTCTACATTGGAATATGATACCTATGGCTGGTCTGCAGGTGTTGTGGGCGAGGTGAAGAAAGGCAAGGTCACGGACGCCAAGTATGTGTATCGTAGCGGTGCTTGGACCGAGGCTAACGCCATTGAAAGTGCTCTTGGTTCCTGCACCACAAAGAATACCAAGACCGTTGAAAAAAATGAAGGTGCTTATTACGCTTGCGAAGATACCCAGTGGAAAAGTCTGACTACTTTGGAAGCAGATACCTACGGTTGGTCCGCCGGTGCTGAAGGTGAAGTAAAGAAAGGGGATGTTTCAGATACCTGGTATGTATACCGTGGCGGAGCCTGGACCGAGGCCGATGGAGTTGAAAGAACGCTGGGTTCCTGCACGGCAAGAGATGCTAAGACAATTAAAAATAACCAAGGCTCCTATTATGTATGTGAAGATACCCAGTGGAAAATCTTGACCACCTTGGAGGAAGCTGATACTTATGGCTGGACCGCTGGAACTACCGGTGAAGTTAAGAAAGGTAACATTACTGATGCCAAGTATGTATACAGGAACAGCAAGTGGAATGCAGCTAGTACCGTAGAAAGTGCCTTAGGTTCCTGTACAACGAAGAATGCTGGGACTGTATCGGAAACAGGTAGTGTCTATTATATCTGTAAGTCGAGCTCTTGGACAAGAGCAACCGCATTGGAATACGATACCTATGGTTATGTTTGCTCTAGGGATGGATCAATTGTTAGCGGGGCTGTAAATGCCAATAACAAGTATGTCTGTGATGGCGGTTCCTTTAGAACGGCAACGGCTGATGAAATTAACCTGGTATTAGGTTGTACAAGTTATACGCAAGGGAAGAAATTTATTTCTCTTTCTAATTCTACTACAGCAGAAAGGTGGATGTGTGGGGATGAATGGAAGTACCAACGATTTATTTATATGAAGGATTCTCGTGACAATCAGGTCTATGGAATAGTGTCCATTGGGTCTCAAACCTGGATGGCCGAGAACTTGAACTATGACTATAACGAGGGAACTGCCAAAAGCTATTGTTATGAAAACGAAGCGGACTCTTGTGCCAAGTATGGCCGTCTGTATCAATGGTCTGCGGCAATGGATTCGGCGGCGGTATTCTCTACTGCAGGAAAAGGATGTGGCTATCGTAAAACTTGTAGTGTTCGTGGGAAGGTTCGTGGCGTATGCCCTGAGGGCTGGCACTTACCAAGTAGATCTGAATTTGAAACTCTAATGAAAACAGTCGGTTCCAGTGTAGCAGCGACTAAACTGAAATCAACTTATGGCTGGAGAAATGGGAATGGAACAGACGATTACGGTTTCTCTGCGCTCCCTGCTGGCCGCTACTACAGTACCTACTTCTACAGTGTTGGTTCCGGCGCCGACTTCTGGAGTGCTACTGAGGACGATGCTGGTGAAGAAGCCTACAGCTGGCGCATGAATGCGAGTGGTGCGAGCCTCAGCTACTACCTCAAGGACTACGGTTACTCGGTGCGTTGTCTCAAGGACTCTAACTAGGCACCCCACGGTCAGTGGGTAGCCTAGCGGCGGGGCTGCATAGCGTCCCCGCCCAAAACCACCGCCAAGCCGCAAGGCCAGGCGGCCCTGTCAAAATGTCAGTAATAATAAAGAAGGGTGAAATGAGTAAAAAGTCGAACGCTAGTAAACATCTTGTGAAATACTCCATAACCGCAATTGTCACTAAGATTATCTCCGAAGGTAAGGTCGTTCTCAACGGCGTTGGCAAACATCGTTACGAAAAGTCAAAGGATGAAATTCTTAATCTTTTGGAAAATAACGGAAATGTCGAAAATTCCAAACTGTTGGAACTTGGCAAACCGTATTCAATTAAAACCGATTGTGAAATCGCAAGAATTCTCCTTGCCATGGCGATGCTCAACAAGAAACCGTTAAAACTGACGATTGAAGGGTGCATTGCCCAAGGAAAATCTGAACCTGAATATTCAATCACGGAAGTAGAGGTTCCTTGATGTCTGCTTATTACGACATCTATTCTGTAGCAGATTACCTAGAAGTGCTAAAAACCTTTACGCGCTATGGTGTAGAGGGATATCGCGAAGATGTTCAACTCTATTTTCGTGGTGAGCCTCAGGATTATGGGAAATCAGCGGGAACGCCGGGGATTGCGCGAGATGGCTGGCTACAAGGCAATAGGGAATCTACGCTATTCCGGGAATGCGAACGCAGGTTGGCGCATGAATTTGCAGGCTGCTCTACGACTTTTGAAAAGCTTTCCTTGATGCAGCATTATGGAATTCGCACCCGTTTGCTGGATGTTTCTTTGGATTCTCTGCAATCCTTGTTCTTCGCTCTTTATAATGATCCGAAGTCTCAGGTGGGTGATAATTGCGATTCTGTCGTACTCGTTTATGAAATTCACAAGGATTCTGTTCGCAACTGGCATTCCGATGTAGTGAGCGTGATTTCAAATATTGCGGTTTACAATTATGATAACCTTGATATAAGGCATTTGTCTAGTTCCACAGAGGAGGCTGCACGTACCGCATTTAACGAAGACGACAGTATCAAACATCTGTTGCATGAAATAAGGGCGGAAAAATCCTATTTTGGACCATGGATAAAAAAGGATAATATGGAGTCCATTTATTGCGTTCATCCGCTTTTGGATAATCCAAGAATCAAGTCGCAGCAGGGGGCCTTCCTTCTCTTTGGCATAGATGGTGACAAGACTCATCTGGCCACTCTAGAATCTAACAAAGGTACTGAAATTCGCCTTGCCAAAATCCGTATCCCGTATAGTGCAAAAACAAGAATTCGTGAAGAGCTGAATTTACTTGGGAAGACCGTTGATACTGTTTACCCTGATTGGAATGGCGTTTCCGATTACTTTAACCGATTCTACGGAAAAACGCCTGAAGAGTATTACAGGTAATTTTGCTGCTAAAATCATACCGGCCTTATCGCATTCTATATAACGAGCGAGTCTAACAAAATCTTAACTTCTGTCCATTAGCTTCTGTCGAATCAACGACCAAACGTCTAAAAATGGCAGGTCTTCTTTCCACTTGATTTTTCGGAGAAATGAAGTCCATAGTTTGTTTAATGTTGGGTTGGTTGCGAAATCTTCTTGGAACACTTCGTTCTCGGGATTGCGAATTGTTCCGCGATTTTCAAAGGTCCGACGAATAGCTTCTGAAAGAGAACTTTCATTTACGGGATGGTTCTTCAAAATCCTGTAAATGTCAAAATAGTCCTTCATTCGTGTATTTCTACCGGCAAGGTCGATAATGCATTGGAATTTTTCAGCAATTACAGATTCAAGTGGGTAGGTGCTGATTTTCGCGCAGGGCATATCTTCCAAAAGATTAGGATAGCTAATCACATTGGGTGACGGATATATTTCGTCGCCGAATCCAAAATCCATAGAGATGTTCTGACTGATTGATTGCAGCTTCGCGTTTAGATGAATTCTGACTCCGTGATAATCCTTGAATTCCGTGATGATTTCGCTGGTTATATTCTTGTCGTCAAAAACAACACCGTCTTCCGGGCAGGCTATTTTGCAAATTTCTGCCACAGCCTCGCAAATAATGTTTATGTCGTTATTGATTTTATCTGCACGAAAATCTACATCCATGGTGGGCCTTGCCAAGAACTTTTCGTATGCGTAAAGTAACGCGCCTCCCTTTAAGCAGAAAAGTTCACGGTATTTGCTTTGGGAGAGCCTGAATAGGAAACGTTCATGGAAATACCGAATCAAGATGACCTGGTAATCTGTGTTTTGCGATTTTGCGATGTTGAGCAATTTCTCACGAATGGAATGTCCCAGATTCTTCGTATTCACTATGTCCCCATGGTTATATACATTTCCAGAATTTTGCTTACGCGTAGTGTTTTGGCGTAATTCATAAGCTTGGAAATGTTGCGGTCTTTGCGCTTTAGGTAGTTCTTTACGATTTCGGTGCAAACATCCAATCCGATTTTATTCCTAAACTTGACGGCGTCGCAGACAGATTTTTCTATGTCGAAAATTTTCACCTCGTACCCAGAAATTATCGCGCATGTTACACCTGTGTCAAGGACGGAATCTGTTAGATTGTGGACGGAAAATGAGGGGTATTGCGGGAGCGTCACTTTCCGACCCCTTTTGATAGCGACGTCGTATTGCTGAGGAACTTGAGTTGTTAGTCCGTAGTAGGACCATGCCGAATACATACAGAGAATTCCTCCGGGAATTATTTTCTCGATATCGACCATGACGTTGGCCAGGTCGTCGGGTTTTGCGAATACGCCTCTTTTCACTCGCACAAGAGTTCCCTCCTGAACTTTTTGGAGCGTTGCGTAATATTCCGCACGACTTTCTGCACAGACCATGTTTGTTGTAAAGAACTTTTCTTTTTTCATTGTATAAATCTACTACAAATATAAATAATTGTAGTAGGTTTGTGATTCGCAGTTTGCAAAAAAAAGACCCCGACTCATTCGAGTCGAGGTCTTTTTAAGTTTTAGGGGAGATCCCGGATCAAGTCCGGGATGACATCCTTTAACTGCGCGGAACCTTTAGGCAATTAAGCCTTCTTGTAATCAGCGATCTGTTCTACAGTCATGCCCATGATGAAGCCTGCGTGCTTCATCACTTCTGCTTCAGCGAGGTTCAGGTAAACCTTGGCGCTCTTGCCGAACAGTTCTGCGTTTGCAGAAGCGTCGCGGATAAGGAGCT
>NZ_FRBE01000036.1 GCF_900142535.1 Fibrobacter sp. UWEL | reverse complement strand
CAAGAATTTTGTATCTTTGCTCTCGGTTAAGATGACTCAATGCAACCTCTTTGTGGTAAGAGAAGGTTGCAATTTAGTTATCCTAGCTGGCTCCCATCTGGGGGCCTTTTTTGCATCCTTCAGATTCCGCTCGGATTATGCATTTGCAAATAGAATTCGGGAACAAAGAATGCTTAAACTGTATCCATAAAGGTTTTCTGAATGCGATTGAAAACGATGATGCCTATGGTGAGCAGAACGATGGCAAATCCAGTGCTGTATCCTAGCCCCTGCCAACTGAATTCACCAACACCTAACATCCCGTACTTGAATGTTTCCATGATGCTTGTGAGGGGGTTTGCGCTCATGAGCATTTTTAGTTTGGGGTTGTCGATGGTGCTTAGGGGGTAGATGACTGGGGTGGCGTACATCCACAGCTGCACAATAAAACTCAGGAGAAATGTGAGGTCGCGATACTTGGTGGTAAGGCTGCTAAAGAGAATGCCGAAACCCAGGGCAAGGCCTGCCAAGATGGTGATGAGTACGGGGGTCAAAAGCAGGTAAAGGTTGGGGTGGACCGGGGCGTCGGTAAAGATCAAGTAGTAGGCAAAAACGATTAGAAATAGACCCATTTGGATACTAAGGCGGATCAGGTTGCTGGTCACTGTGGCCATTGGCACAACGAGGCGGGGAAAATAGACTTTGCCAAAAACGTTGGCGTTGTCGATGAAGGTTTTGCTGGTCTGGTTCAGGCATTCCGCAAAGTAGGTCCAGAGGCAAATTCCTGCCAGGTAGAACAGGGGTTGGGGGAGCCCGTCGGTGCTGATTTTGGCAATGCCGCCGAATACCACCATGAACATGATGGTGGTCATGATGGGCTGGATAAAGAACCACAGGGGACCCAGGATGGTCTGCTTGTACCAGGTGACTATGTCCCTTTTCACGAACATGCGGTACAAATCCCTGTATTGCCACAGTTCCTTAAAGTCGATACTTAGCAGGCTTGACTTTGGCTTGATTTCGGTGATCCATTTTTCGCTATTCAGTTCGCTCATTTTGTACCAGCCTGTACTTGAAAAAGTTGGTTTTGCCGATGGTGCGGAGGGTGTCCACGATGACAGTGTCGCCAGTTTGGTTGCCTAGGGAATCCTGCCCATAGTAATGGCGCATTAGGAAGTTCCCAAGGCGGTCTTCGTTGATGACGGTGACGTTGCTGTCGATGACTTGGCGCATGGGGTTGGTGATGCCGTATTCCGCCAAGGTCTGGGTGATTTCGGGCAGGTAGGGGGTCCAGTATCCAAGGCTCACGATGTTCCTGTAGCTGCCGAAGGGCTCTGCCTTGTAGGGTGGTTGCTTGTGGTGGCTGAATGCCATATAAGTGCGCATGTTGGTAAAGAACATGGTATTAGGATTGCTGTCGATATACGCGAGAACTTGATTGTAGTCGGTGGAGTCGTCTACGGCTAGGGTGCGAACGTTCCCTGAGGAGGGGTCGTGGACGGTGTCCCCGGAGGTGATGTAGGTAAGAATGTTGGCGATGCCGATAATTGCGAGTACGGTAACGAAAACTTTGTTGTTGAAAAAGCGGTTCAGTTTTTCGTTCTTGAATTGGTTCCATAGGGGGATGGATAGCATTGCTGCGTAAAACCAGAAGCCGCCTTCTACGCGGTAAACCACGCGGTTTTGCGCTAGTAGCATGGATAGCAGGTAAAAGACTGCAGCTAGGCTAACCCACAGGTACGGGAACTTCTTTCGGTTGGTAATTAGGATAAATATGCAGGCGATGAACCAGGTCCAGAATAGGGGCGTTTGCAAACTGTGCTGCAATGCTTTTAATAGCTGGGCGGGGATTTCGTTTCGCTGGTTTTTATCTCTATAGGAACCAATGACATCAACAATGGCTTGCATGCTGTCTTTGGCGAAAGTCTCTGTATCGTAGAATGTCCAGCGGGTGAGCAGGTCGTAGTCTTTGCCGGACTTACCCTTTTCTTCAAGGTCTTCGTATACTGCGTTCTTGTTGTAGTTTTCTCCATCGCCAAGAGCAGCTCTTGGCCCTTGTATTTCAATGTAGGGCTTGTATTCGGGGGTGTTATAGAGATTGCGGTCCCATTGGTGCAGGCCAAAGGCTGTTGCAAACATTACTGACAATGTGATGATGACGGGTATTTTTTTTGCCCAGCATTGTTTGATTAGGAAAAGGAGGCCTACGCAGAAGAAGGGCATGCCCATGAGGAAGGCTGGCCAGCGCATGATGCTGCCCCAAAGGAGGAGGAAGAGGGCGTAGATGTAGGGGGCGTACTGGCTTATGAGATTCCTCGACTTCGCTCGGAATGACGTGTTGGATGTCGCTTGGAATGACATGTTTTCTTTGTCATTCTGAGCGGAGCAACGCGGAGTCGAAGAATCTAGCGTATTCGCGAAGACTAGCATGCCGGTGGCGCTTAGGAGGCTGGCGCATTGGGTGAATTGGACCACCAGGTAGAAGTCGCTGGCTAGGAGGGCTACCAGTAGGGTGGCGATGAGGGTACCCCATTTGTTGCCCATCTTTTTGATGATAATGTAGCTGATGGTGGTGAGGCTCAGGAAAACGCTGAACATCTCGCCGATGTAGTACCAGCCAATGGTGGGGAATAGTTTGTAGAGGGGGATGAGGGCGTAGCCGTAAAGGGCGTTGACGAAAAGCAGGTGGGGGTTGTAATCGGTGCCGTGGGCGCCTGTGAGAACCGCTGCCATAAAGTAATCGTCGATGGCGCCGTATTTTAAGTCACCAAAGATGAGGCAGAGTGCGAGGAAGAAGATGTTTATGAGCAGCGCCCGAATCATACACGCTCGCGGATGACGTATTGGGGGCTTTGGTTGATGCTGATGTAGATGCGGCCGATGTATTCGCCGATGAGGCCCAGGAGGAGCATGAGCATGCCGCCGATGAAGAGCATGGTGGCTAGCATGCTGGTGTAGCCTACGGGAATTTCGGGGCGCATGAGTTTTTCGTACACAACGAAGCCGCCGGATACAAGGCCCACGATGGCGCAGAGGAAGCCGATGAAGGTGGCTGCGCGGAGGGGCTTAACGGAGAAGGCGGTAAAGCCGTTGATCCACAGACGGATTAGGCCTGCGATGGTGTAGCCGGACTCGCCTTCTAGGCGGTTGCGGTGTTCTACTTCGACGTTGCCCAGGTTCTTGGTGGCGCGGAAGACCAGGCCGCTGATGTAGGCGAAGGGGTGGGGGTATCGTACGATTTCGTCTACGATGAATTTCTTCATGATGAAGAAACTGGTGGTCTGCAAGGTTTTGGGCTGGCCGATGATGGCTTCTGCCATTTTCTTGTTGGTCCAGCTGCCGAAACGACGGAACAGGTGTTCCTTCTTGTGTTCGTAATAGCCGTATACCACGTCGAAGCCTTCTTCCAGCTTGTCTACCAGCTTGAAGGTTTCGCTGGCGGGAGTCTGGCCGTCGTCATCCAGACTTACGACGTAATCGCCAGTGGCGGCGCCGTAGCCTGCCATGAGGGCGCAGTGCTGCCCGAAGTTTTTCGCCAGACAAATACCCTTGATCTTGGGGTCTGCAGCCGCAAGATTCTTGATTACATCCCAGACCTTGTCGGGACTGCTGTCGTTCACCAGGATGATTTCGTAATCAAAGAGATCCCTCGACTTCGCTCGGGATGACATGTTAGCTGCTCGGGATGACATGTTGGCTGCTCGGGATGACTCGTTGCGGGTGGCGACGGTCTCGCGGATTTCGTTGACCACGGCTTCGATAGTCCCCTGGCTACGATAGCAGGGAATCACAAAGGAAATCTTTTTAGCGGTATTTTGCTCGCTCATAGGAGGGAATGTAGAAAGAATGATTCTTGTATGCGGGTTAGGGTGTCCTTGAAATCGGCGATTGCGGGATCATTCTTTAGGGGTTCAAAGCCTTTTTTGATTTTTTCGCCTAATTCCTTGTAGATGTCCAAAAAAATTCCAGGACGCAAGTTGACTTCGGTGGCCCATAATTCAAGATCGTCTTTTTTGATTTTCTTGATTTCGTAATGCTTGCCGAATTTCATGGATGTTTTTTGCGTCAGGCTCGGGTAAATCAGGGTGCATACGGTGTCGTAGATGGGGGCAAGTTGGACCATATTTCCTCGGTATAGGAGGGAATAGTTCTTGCCGTGGGCGTCGCAGTTGCCGATGAGTAGGTTGAAGAGGGCGTATTGAATAAAGGCCTTTGTGTCTAGCAGGGGAATGGATGTTTTTTGCTTGATGAGTTGGTAGATGCCAGCTAGGCTTGGACCGCCATCGTTTTGATACTTGCGGTCGCTCATGATGCCTAGTGCCTGGCACATGTCTTCTTGGTGGAGACGAGAGATGTTTTTTCCGCTGATGAGGCGATCGTAGCGCTCGGTCATGAAGAAATAATGGTCGCCAAGTTTTCGAAGTTCTGTTCTGGGAGTGGGGAGACCGGCGGATTTTGCCAGCTGGGTGCAGATGTATTCGTTTGCGGCGAGGGAGGCTAGCTCACCTGTACCGGTTGGTTTGATGATGTGCGTGGAGGGAGCCCCGTCTTTGGGAAGGTAGAATTTTCCTCCGAAGAATGCCAAGGGCAGTTTTTCCTGGGCGCCGGCTAGAGAAAGGCGTAGTTCCTCGGTGGCTTTCAGCAGAGGGCGCGTGGCGGAATTCTGGATAAATTCAAGAAGTTTGCGATCGGAAATTTTGAGATAATTTTTGGTATCCAGGGTATAGGTGTCCTGCGCTTTGACTGGTGTCGATTCGGGCAAAATGGAAATCATGCCTGCGCAGTCACCACCAAGCTCTTGGAGCAGTTTAAATGTACTGGATTCAGAAATGTGCAGAAAGTCGGATACTCTGCGCTTGACATCCCCTTCGGGGAGGATTCCCGAAAAGAAGGGGAGGCATTCTTTTTGGGAAAAGGGTGCTGATTGCAATGGGAGGGCTTGTGAAAGGGATGGCCCGGTTTTGGCGAATTCGGAGTTGTATTGAAATATGATTCCCTGGTTTGGAGTGGACTCCAGGGTGCCTGCCAATCTGCTTCCAAAGAAAACGTTGAGGATCACTTATCGTTCTCCTTTTCGATGGTGTGCAGATTGATGCCCAGCATTTGGAGTACGTTTAGTACTTTGCCGATGTGCAGGGAATCCTTGCCGTTTTCTAATTCCGAGAAAAAACGGTTTCCGACGCCGCAAAATGCGGCGCATTGGGCCTGCGTGAGGTTCAACTGTTTACGCCGGGTCTTTACCACGGTTGCGATGTCTGTTGCCTTAAGAACTTGCATGTTTCAAATATAATATTCCCGAACGGGAAAATCAATTGTGCAAATGTGTTTTTTATAGAAAATATTCCCGAACGGGAAAAATTTGAAGACCGACTCTCGGCTGTGTAATTTGTAAAAAAATATCTAGTTAGCCAAGTAGCCGTTTTACGGCAGAAACGATGCTGACGGGGGTGCTATCAACGGACTTAAGCGTAAAAAAATTTGGAAACCATCTTGACTTTTGGTGAACGTTAGTTGTCATGCGCTCCGGCGTATGCAGGAACGTCACTTTACGGTTGAGATGCTCAACGAGTTCTTGGCTGGTGATTTCTTGGATTTGAGTAGTGAGACAGAAAAAGATGTGGTCTTGCTTATCAATGAGATAAATGGTAAATTTTGGACATTGGTTGTCAATAAGCAAACCGACAATCTGATAACTGTCCGAAGATCACACAAGAAGGAGATAGAAGACTATGATTGTGGAAGGCATTGATATTGATTACTATGAAAAGCATGATTTTGGTCCCGAGATGAAGAAAGCTCGGGAAGAGGGGCGGCTATACGTCCATCATGGCTGTACCATCGAGAATGTGATGGACAAGATACGTGAAGTGCGTGGCGAACTTAAGGAGCCGAAGGCCGAATATAAGCCTTAGTCGGGCTCTTTATTTAACGAGATTGAAGCCTGTACTTGAAAAAGTTTGTTTTGCCGATGGAGCGGAGTGTGTCTACGATGACTGTGTCACCGGTTTGGTTGCCTTGTGAGTCCTGGCCGTAATAATGGCGCATCAGGAAGTCGCCTAGCATGGGCTCGGCCTTGTAGGGTGGCATCTTGTGGTGACTGAAGACCATGTAAGTACGCATATTGGTTGCTCGGGATGACGTTCTACTGATGTCATCCTGAGCGGAGCCCTGTAAGGGCGTAGTCGAAGGATCTAGCGAAGCATTTTGCTTCGCGACGGTCTCGCGGATTTCGTTGACCACGGTTTCGATAGTCCCCTGGCTACGATAGCAGGGAATCACAAAGGAAATCTTTTAGCGGTAATTTGCTCGCTCATAGGAGGGAATATAATAAAGTGCATTCCCGAAAGGGAAAATTGAATATGCGTCAATTGAGCCTGAAAAAATTTCACCGAAAATAATTGCAATAATTATTCTTGACAAATGGTGAACATTTGTGTATATTGTTGCTGTCCAACCAAAGTAAATCCGTTTTTTTTTTTCACGCTTGTAAAACGGAAAAGGAAAAAGTATGAATCAAAATCAATTATGTATATTTCTTGGCGGGAGGCCTTTTATGCCGGAAGCCATCATTCAACTTTATAATTCGTTAGATAGTAAGGAACAAGAGGAAGTCAACGACTTCATCGTATTTTTGCTGTCCCAAAAGAAAAAGAGGAAAGTTGACACTGCGGAAGCGCTTAATGGTGTTCTCGGTCTGTTGAACCCAGAAGAGGCTGAAAATATTCGATCTGCACACCTTATGCTCAAGGAGGTGTGATGCTTTATTTTTTGGATACGAATATCGTAAGTTATATCCTTGAAAATCGCTCAACTATTGTCTCTAATTTTATTGAATTATCGTCAAAGAACAGTATTCGTATTCCGAGCATTGTTTACTATGAAATTCTTAGAGGCTTGTTGTATCGTGATGCGAATCGTCGTCAGGCCGCATTTGATACTTTTTGTCAGGCATATGGAATTGCGAATTTGACACAAACCTCCTTGCAGTATGCTGCAAAAACATATGCGACGTTGAAAAAGAATGGAAACCTTATTGAAGATGATGACCTTTTAATAGGATCCTTGGCTGTAGACCAGCATGCGGTCCTAGTAACCAACAATGCGAAACATTTGGGTCGAATTCCTGAAATTCAGCTACTTGAGTGGACTTGCTGATCGTATATGAATCGTTTGCTTTACCCGTTAGTTGCTAGTGCGCTGATCACAATTGCGCCGTTCTTGATTACGTTTGAGAATGGGCAGGATATTGTGCGCGGAATTTTTGGGTATAGCGAGTTCGCTCTGCTGCTGTTGTTCGTATGGGTGAAGGTCGGTGCGTGTCATCCTGAGCGAAGCGTGAAGCGCGAAGTCGAAGGATCCAGGGCGGTTAAGGTCCTGCGTATTGCGGCGATGGGCATTATTGTTGTGGCTATGCTGGTGGTGGCGTTTATGGACCTTTCCAACTTGCTGGCGATTAAGGGCTGGGATATGAGTTGGCGGGCTGTGGTGCCGGTGGCGACTTGCGGTTTGGCGGTGACCATGATGTGGAAGATTCCTGCCTTTAGTTTCCCGACGATTAACCTGATTGTGTTTGTATCCTTGGTGTTCCATCTGGCGGCGTATAATTTTTACCCGGCGCAGCCTGTGGCTCAGTTCCCTGTGGTGGAGTATTTGGCTCGCACTGCTCCCAAGCCGGTGGAACGAAAGGTTTTGCGCGAGGAATTCAAGGCCAAGTATGCGGTGATGGATACTGCCATTGTGACGCCTGGTTTTCTGGATACGACCCGCAGTAATGTGCTAGTGCTGGTGGAGAGCTGGGGGATTCCTCTGGATAATCAGGCTTTCGATGCGGAGCTGCAGATTTTTAGGGACGTGGGTTTCGCGGAAGGTAAGGATAGCGACGGTTTTGGTAGAATGCAGGTGGGTGTTCACAGCCGCATGTATAGCCGCACTCGCACGGCGGAACGTGAGGATCTTGTTTATTCCTTGCGTCGTGATTCTGTGACCCGTCGTAGGGATACGACGTTTACGCCCAATGTGTTGGCGGGTCTTGGTTACGAGACGTATTTCTTTGTGGGGCTGGATAGTGCGGTGCAGTGGCGCCATAAGTACATTCGCAACATCGGGTTTAAGAATGTGAATTGGGGCACTGGTTGCAAGGATGAGTGCATTGTTCAGAAGATGGATTCTGTGCTTAATGCGACCGCGGTTGGGTTGAGTTATGATTCCGCGGGTGGGGACAGCACGCAGGCTCGTAAAGTTTTTGCAGCCTGGACCACGACTGAATCGAAGTTCCCTTTGAAGGATGTGGATCCTTATCGGATTTCTATGGCGGATTTGGAAGTCCTGTATCCGGCGGCTATTGAGAAGACTTTGAAGCGAGTGGCGGATTTGGCTCGAAAGCATCCTGAAGTGCGATTTATTGTGCAGGGGGATCATGAACCGATTTTGTCACCGCTGCCTTTCCAGGAACGTTTTTACAAACGCTGGACTCCTTATGTTGTTTTGAATTGAGGTGTGCATGTCCAAGAAGAAGTTGTTGCTTTTAGGTGGCGGTCACGCTGAAATTCCCTTGATCCAGGCGGCTCAGGAACTGGGCTATTATGTGATTACCACGGGTAATGCCCGAGAGGGACTGGGACATCCTTATGCGGACAAGAATGTGTTCGCGGACTTTAGCGATAAGGATGCCATGCTTGCGTTGGCCCGAGAAGAGGGCGTAAGCGCGGTATGCTCCGGATGCAATGACTTTGCGTTGCTGAGTACGGTTTATGTTTGCGAAAAGTTGGGATTGCCTGGTCATGATAGTTTTGAGACTAGCCTGCAGATTCATCACAAGGACAAGTATCGCGCTCTGGCTGAACGTTTAGGAGTGCCAACGCCCCGCTCCCGACGAGTGCCGGTGGGAGGGTCGATTGACGAAGCTTGCGGGGAACTGACCTTCCCGCTGATTATTAAGCCTGTGGACTTGACGGGTGGCAAGGGCATCCATCGCGTGAACAACGTGACGGAAGCGCGGGAGGCGTATGCCGACGCAGTTTCGCGCACTCGTGAAGATCACATTGTGGTGGAAGAGTTTGTTACGGGAAGTAACCACGGGTTTAGCGCCTTCTTGATAGACGGTCGCGTGGCATTTTACTTTGCGGACAATGAACAGTACTACTTGAATAAGTACATGGTGAGTGGCGCCAATACGCCGTCGTCCACAAGCGCCCGCGGGTTGAATCTGCTGGTGGAGTATAGCGAACGCATCGCTGCGGACTTGCATCTGGTGGATGGCATTTTGCACATTCAGTACATCGAGCGGGACGATGGAATTCCTGTGATTATTGAAATCTGCCGCAGGCCTCCTGGGGATTTGTACATCAAGTTCGTGAAGTATGCTACTGGGGTGGACTATCCTAAGATGATTATTGCGGCGGAATGCGGCTTGGACCCTATCCCCCAAAACGGGGTCCAGGGTGACGCCTCTATTGTCATCCCCGGCTTGACCGGGGATCTAGCTTTTCCTTATGCGTCAAAACCTTTCCTCCGTCACTGCATTATGGCGGATCGTGCTGGGGTTGTTGCGGGTGTGGACTTTGCGCCTGAAATTCAGAAGAATCTGGTGGAAAAGTTCCTGTGGTATAAGGAAGGGGACGTAGTTTCCGATCCGTTCTATTACAAAGCTGGCATTGTGTTCCTGCGGTTTGAATCTGTGGAGGAAATGACGGAGAAAACCGCTCGGATGACGGAACTCATCAAGGTTCGCTTTGCAAATGTCAAATAAAACGTCCGCTAGGCGTTAAAAAGATTATATTGCAAAATATGCAGAAAGCTTTTGAAATTGCGTTTATTGGTGGCGGCGTGAATTCCGCCATTGGAGAGGTTCACAAGGCCGCAAGCCAGATGGATGGCCGCTTTAAGTTGGTGGCCGGTGCCTTTAGTACCCACGTCGATGTGAACAAGCAGACCGCCGAAGTTTGGGGTGTTGCGCCGGATCGTGTTTACGCGGATTACAAGGAATTGCTGGTCGCGGAAAAGGGCAAGCTGGACGCAGTTGTGGTTTTGGCTCCCACGGATTATCACGAAGAAATTGTGGTGGCTGCATTGCGTGCGGGCTTTGCCGTGATTTGCGAAAAGTCCTTGGCCACAAGTGTTGCCGAGGGCAATGCCATTGCGGATGCGGTGGCCGAGACGAAACAGTTTTTCTGCACCACTTATAATTACACCGGATATCCCATGGTCCGCGAATTAAAGCAGTGGATCGAGGATGGAAAGCTGGGCAAGATCCAGCAGGTCCAGGTGGAAATGCCTCAGGAAGGATTCTTGCGCCTGGGCAGTAACGGTGCACCGCCGAAACCCCAGGCCTGGCGCCTGAAGGATACGGTGATCCCCAAGATTTCTCTGGACTTGGGAAGTCACTTGCACAATATGGTTTATTTCTTGACGGGTGAGCGCCCCACTCGAATTATCGCGGATGAGGCGACTTATGGTTTGTTCCCGCAGATTGTGGACAACGTGGGTGCTTTGGTTCGTTATACGAATGACGTTCGCGCTCAGATATGGTTCAGCAAGACTGCGCTGGGCAACCGCAATGGTTTGCGTATCCGTGTGTACGGTAGTGAAGGTAGTGCTGAATGGTTCCAGCTGGAACCGGAAACACTGAAGGTTTGTGACCTGCAGGGTCGTGTCTCGTTAAGTGATAGAACGGGTGATGTAAAGATTGCCAATCTACCGCGATACAACCGCTTTAAGGCTGGGCATCCCGCAGGTTTTATCGAGGCGTTCGCCAACTACTATCGTGATATCGCCGACTGTCTGGAACAGTTCCGCGCGACGGGTTCCTTCACGAGCAAGTACGTATGCGGCATCAAGACTTCGCTGGAAGGCCTCGCCATGATGGAAGCCGCCGCCATTTCCGCTAAGTCCCAGAAGTGGGAAGATATCTAAACCCCGAAGAATTCAAAGATCTTATCGCACACGTCTTCACGTTCCTCTTCGGAGAGTCCGTAGAAGAGGGGCAGGCGGAACAGTCTGTCGCTTTCTTTTGTGGTGTAACGATCTTCGCCGTTAAAGCGGCCGTAGCGAAGGCCTGCGGGAGAGCTGTGGAGGGGAACGTAGTGGAACACTGCCAGGATGCCGTTGTCCACCAGGTGTTTTAAGATAGCGGTGCGGGTCTGGTTATCTGCAACTTTCAAATAGAACATGTGGGCGTTGTGAACGCAATGTTCCGGGATGGTGGCAAGTTCGATGAGGCCCTTGTCGGCCAGAGGCTGCAGGCGGGCGCGGTAGTCGTTCCAGCTGGCCATGCGGTTGTCGTAAATGATGTCGGCACTTTCCAGTTCTGCCAGCAGGTAGGCGGCATTCAGTTCGCTGGGGAGGTAGCTCGATCCCAAATTCACCCAGGTGTACTTATCTACTTCGCCGCGGTGGAACTGACAGCGGTTTGTTCCTTTCTCGCGGATAATTTCTGCGGGGTCCGCAAACTTGGGATCCTTAATCAGGAGTGCGCCACCTTCGCCCATGCTGTAATTTTTCGTTTCGTGATAGCTGTAGCAACCGAAGTCGCCTAGGGTGCCTAGGGCGCGGCCCTTGTAGGTGGCCATCATGCCTTGGGCGGCGTCTTCTACTACCAGCAGGTTGTGGCGGTGGGCGATTTCGTTAATCTTGTCCATTTCGCAGGCCACGCCGGCATAGTGGACGGGAACGATGGCTTTTGTCTTTTCGGTGATGGCGGCTTCCACCAGGTTTTCATCCATGTTCATGGTATCAGGGCGGATGTCCACGAACACGCACTTGGCACCGCGGGCCACGAAGGCGTCGGCGGTGGAGACGAAGGTGAAGGACGGCATGATCACTTCGTCGCCGGGCTGGATGGAGCACAGGTGCGCTGCCATTTCCAGAGCGTGAGTGCAACTGGTGGTGAGCAAGGCTTTTGCGGTTTTCGTATGCTCCTTAAGCCAAATATGGCACTGTTGGTTAAAGGGACCGTCACCGCAGATGCGACCGCTCTTTACCGCCTGTTCAACATATTCAAGCTCTGTGCCAATGAAAGGGGCTCTATTAAAAGGGATACGAATATTTGCCATGACACGAATATAAAAAGAAATTTGTATGGATGTGCTGAAATGAAAAATAGTGAGGCTTACGGTTTGATATTTCCGCAGGTGGCGAGCGGGTAATTTATCATCCAGTCCTGTTCGCGATAATTGCTAAGGGAATAGCGAACGCCTTTGAGTCCTTCGTGCTTTTTTACAAAGCAGCTTAGACTCTTGCTCTGCAAGTTCTCGGCAGCCTTGACTTCGATGGGAATTATTACGCTGTCTTTTTGTACGAGAAAGTCCAACTCGCCACTGGAGTTCTCGGCAGACCAGTAAAAAATCTGGCATTGCTCGGTTGCTTTCAGTTGCTGGAAAACATATTGCTCGGCGAGGGCTCCTCGAAATTCCTCAAAAATTTTTGACCCATTCAGAATGATTTCTGCTGGCACATGAGACATGGCGCAGAGCAGGCCAATGTCCACCATAAAGATCTTGAAGGCCGAAAAGTCTTCGTATGCAGAAAGAGGAAAATCGGCCTTCTTGACTCGATGGACTTTGGTGATTAGGCCGGCGTCGCGAAGCCATTCCAGGGCGACTTCATAGCTCTTGGATCTTGCTCCTTCCTTAAGCATTCCGAATATGAACTTTTTATTTTCTTTAGATAGCTGTGCGGGGATGGAATTCCATACTAGGCGCAGTCTTGGTACTTCGGAATTGGGGGCGTGCTTTGAAAAATCCTTGTCGTAGGATTCAAGGATGTTTTGCTGGACCTTGACCACTTGCTGCAAATCTGTGGTTTCTACAAAGGTTCTGACAGCTTCTGGCATACCACCGATAAAGTAGTATTTTTTCAACAAGTCTGTTATTTTGTCTGCAAATACGGAAATCAAGTCGAATTTTGAATCTTGAATAATTTGGGCTATTGGGCTTTGTCCTGTGGCTTCCAAAAATTCAACGAAATTCATCGGATGTACGTTTAGGAAGTCTACCTTTCCCACGGGGAAGGATGTCCCTGAATGCATTGCAACGCCTAATAGTGATCCTGCTGCAATAATGTGATACTGAGGCGCTTTTTCGTAAAAGTATTTGAGAGAGGTTAGCGCTCTTGGTGCTTCTTGGATTTCGTCAAAGAGAATCAGGGTGTCTTGGTCAATTACTGTTCCTGTTGCGATTTGGAGACCTTGAATAATGCGTTGTATGTCGAAGTCCATGTCGAACAGCCGTTTGCAAGGCTCGTTGTCTTCAAAGTTGATGTAGATTGACTTTGCGTACGATTGTCTTGCAAATTCCTGCATGAGCCAAGTTTTTCCAACCTGTCTGGCCCCTTTTAAGATGAGCGGTTTTCTGTTTGGAGACTCTTTCCATTCAATGAACTTTTGCAAAATTTGACGTTTCATATGACAAATATACTTAAAATGTACTAAAAAACAAAAAGTCCGACTAAAAAGTGTATTATTTGTGCAAAAAGTTCGACTAAAATATGAAAAATAGTGCGTTTTCTAATTTCTCGTTGTTCCTTAAAACAACGAAATTTGAACCCTGGCGGTTTGATTCTGCGGGGTAAAAACATAATTTTAGGCAAAACTTGTTTTAGGATTTGGTATGAAATTTGGTGTTTTTCTTTTGTGCGCGGGGGTGACCTGTGCAATGGCCGCGGAGGCGGATAGTACTCTTCGTCAGCTGGCGGAGGCTCGTGGCCGTTTTGTGGGTTCTATCCTGAATTCCAACTGGTTTAATTATGGCTTGGGCGATGACGCCGAGGTGTACGAAAATACTCACAAGTCCCAGTTCAATATTGTGGTTGCGGAAAACGAGATGAAGTTTGATGCCACGGAACCGTCTCGCAATACGTTCAACTTCAAGAATGGCGACAAGTTGATGGCTTATGCGGCGAAGAACGGAATGCAGGTTCGTGGTCATGCACTGGCCTGGCACAGTCAGGTTCCCAACTGGGTTCCGGCATTGGCAGAAAGTGTGGCGTCTGCGGGCGGTTCTGCCAAGGATACTTTGCTATCGGTTCTGAAGAATCACATCGAAAATGTGGTGGGGCATTACAAGGGTAAGATCCGTGAATGGGACGTGGTGAACGAGGCTATTGGCGACGGCACTCCGGCTGCGTGGCGTAACGGCGAATCTTCCGTGTGGTACAAGTACATCGGTCGCGAGTTTATTGACTCCGCTTTCGTGTGGGCCCACAAGGCTGATCCGGAAGCAAGGCTTTATTACAACGACTACTCTCTGGAATGGGGCATCGGTGCTGGGGCCAAGGGGCGTTTCGCGGTGGATTCCGTGGCTAAGCGATTGAAGGCTGCCGGTATCTATATCACGGGTATTGGCACCCAGACTCATATTTCTGATTATCATGTGACAACGCCGCCTAACGTGAAGGCTTTGGCTCAGGCTTTGGAGGCCGAGGGGCTGACTTTGCAGATTACGGAGCTGGATATTGGCTTTGATAAGAAGGCTGCGACCCAGGCGGATTTCGAGGCCCAGGGTAGTTTGTACCGTCAGTTTATGGATGTGTTCCTGGAAGCGCCTAACATGGAGGCGTTTGTAATCTGGGGATTCTCCGATAAGTATAGCTGGCTTCCGGATTTGTACAAGTACAATGGCCTGGTGTTCGATTCTAGCTTTGTGGCGAAACCGGCTTATGACAGCCTGGTAGCTAGCCTGAAGGCTCATAGTGCGGATCAGGTGAAGGCGGTTACGGATGTGGTCCCCCTGGTATGGGATGAGGTTTCACCCTTCGGGAACGGAAAGTATGTGATTGTGGATTACAGCCAGGCGGGTGCGGAAACTCGCGGGGAATGGTCCGGCGATGTGAAGAATGGAAATGGCAAGTTCGTGGCGGAAGAACTGGCGGGGAAGACTGGCTATATGAACGTGCCGCTGGCTGGCTGCGACCAGAATGCAGATTACTGCGGTTATCAGCATGCGATTTACACGCTGCCTCAGGATGCGGTGGATTCTAATTTCCTGAGTCGCTGTGAGGCGCTGGTGTTTACTGCGTATGGCCCCACGGGCAGCACTGCTTATGTGAACATCGGGGTGAACGATCCCAAGATGACTTTGCAGAACGGCCGCCCGCTGGCTTCTAAAACTTGGGCGGGAATGACGGTGGACCTGCAGGCTGTTCGCGACGCTGGGGTGAATCCCACCCAGTTGACGTTCAACAGCAGCAATACTTCCGCCATGTACATCTCGAAGATTGAAGCCGTGGGCTGCCTCGACGGAAACACTGTGCTGGGCGTCGGCGGGAACGTTAATCGTCTTGTGTCGGGGCGGAATCGCGTGGTTCGTTTCGATGGCGTCCGTTTGTTTGTGCCGGCAGCGTCCCATGTGAACGTGTTTGATATGCAGGGGCGCCTTGTTGTTTCTGCAAGGAACGTCGCCGACTCCGTCCGTTTGAACAGTTTAGCGAAGGGCGTGTACGTGGTTCACGTCCAGAACGGCAATCAAAAACTCTCTCACCGCGTAAACGTGAAGTAGTTCGAAGTCATGCTGAGTTTCAGGCGCCCCTTTGTGGGGCGCTTTTTCTAATGTCAACAGTAGGTTGCAAAATTTCTGTAGGGGTTGCTTTTTGCGGATAGGCAATGTACATTTTGTAGGAGGGAAATGAATATGCCTAAAATAAGCGAATTGTTGGCTCTTCATCAACATGTGTGGGTGGCTTCGCCACCCTTTTTTGTTGACTTTCGCCTAAATTAAACAAAAAATGGGCTATTTTCTAAAATTTAAT
>NZ_FRBE01000035.1 GCF_900142535.1 Fibrobacter sp. UWEL | reverse complement strand
AAGACCATGGATAAGAACTTCATGGAATCTGTGTGGTGGGTGTTCAAGCAGTGCTTCGACAAGGGCCTCATCTATCAGGGCTACCGCATCCAGCCATACAGCCCGGCTCTTGCAACTCCGCTTTCCAATTTCGAAACCAACCAGGGCTATAAGGACCGTCAGGACCCGTCCTTGACTCTTATCTTCCCGCTGGTTTCCGACGACGCAAAGTTTGCTGGTTCCAACATCCTGGTTTGGACCACCACTCCCTGGACTCTTCCTTCCAACTTCGCTATTGCAGTGAAGGCTGACGCCGAATACGTTTGCGTTGAACAGGACGGCAAGAAGTACTGGATCGCTGAATCCCGTATGGGCGCCTACTTCAATAATCCGAACGTTGTGGATTCCTGCATGGGTTCCGAACTGGTGGGTAAGAGCTACGAAGCTCTGTCTCACATTTCCGACGAATTCGTGACTCCGGACCAGCTGTCCCGCCATTACAAGATTGTTTTTATGGAAGGGGGAAGTATCCCCCTGGTTCGCACTTCGTTGCTCTCCACCCCTACTGCGGGGCTCAGGCGCCGCCCCGCAACGCCCCGCTTACCCCACCCGCCCACCCTAAAGTTGATTGTGTCTAATGGAGGTTAGATAATGATGATTTTAATGAATTGCTTATGTCATGCAAGGTTGCTGGTAGTTGCCTTAACTGTATTTGTATGCGTAGGCATGTGGGGGTGTAGCGACAGAGTTGAGTTTAAATGGGTTGGAAGGGGTAATATGTCAATTGCCGGTTTCATAGACGATTCCCTGGTTGTTGCATACGATTGCAGAGGGTGGCTTGAAACTACGGAAACATGGAATGGTGGTTATAGCGAAGATGAGGGATGTGGGCATGACCGCTTACTTGTCTATAATTATCGAGTACAGGAAGATGGCCCGCGTTGGAGTGATTCTCTCACGAATAAGAGTGGTGGTTACCGATGGTACCAATTGACGGATTCCATTTTTTGGCGCTGGGAAGGGTATAACATCCTTTTGTGGAAACTGGGTGAAACGGCGCATGAAATGAAACTATCAAGAAAGAACGAAGGTTGTTCGCAAGAATTTGAAATTAATCGGATACATCAGTGGCTGGATGATGGCTTTATTGCGCTTGGAGGAAGGTTCTCGGCTGGAGGAGATAGTTGTCAGTATGCTGTTTTGGATACAATCTCTGGAATCTTGACATACAAACGCTTGGATAAAGATTTAGAATGGATTGAGATATGCGATGATGTTCGTGCATTTGGTGGTGATATATACTGTTTAGTCTTGGATCGAGAGTTGTTTGATGTTCTTCTTTTGATTAATTCGGATGTGAAAAATACATTACTAAAAGACGATTTTCAGTTAAATCGTTATGCGACAATTTCATTTATTGGAAATTATATGAATATTTTTCAAAGTCTTTGCTTTCTTGAAAAAGAACAAATTAAGTGGCTTACAAATTTTAGTTCGGAAAAAGTATCTTTTGGCGATGGAAAAGGAAATTATATAACCTATGAAAATTAGCATGAAAAAATTAATTGTTGTTTTGTTTCTTGTTACGATTTATGGTTGGTCGATTCCTAAACCCATGGAATCCATTGAAAGTTACAATATTCTAATGGTTCATGGTGCATATGGTTCAGAAAAAGGGATTAAGGCTAATGCGAATTTAAAAGAAGCTAATTCAACATCTGAGTTTTTAGGTGATGCAACACTTGGCTCGTATACTTCTGACGACCGAATTACAAAGTGGATCAGTACAAACGTTTTCGAAGAACCTAATATTGAAAAAAAACGAAATCCTTCTAATGCCTACATTTACAATTGGCGTTCATTTACTAATCCCGCAAATAGTTCTTTGAACAATGCTCATGAGATGGGTGACCGAATGTGGAATGCCAAAACTGGTGATTCTTCCAAATTTGGTAAACGAAGATCTCTATTTGAAGAAGCCCAGGAAGTAAAGGCGAAAATCATCATTAACCCAAATGACGATTCAAAAAATTTATATGGTCAGATAGCTTTAGATTCCATTCGCAAAGGTCCCGACCTCTATCGTCAACTAGCTTCTCGTTACATCCTTATCAGCCATTCCATGGGCGGTGTTGTCTCTCGCGAGTATGTGCAGGGCGACTTCTACAATGGCGATGTGGACAAGATAATCACGCTTGATAGCCCGCATGAAGGGACCGGTGCGCTGAATATGCAATATGGTTTGCTGTTATTTTGTAGTAAAATACGCAGAAAAAGTTTTAAGGAGAACAGAGTATGAAAAATCTGTTGAAAAAGTTTGAAATTAAAAGAATGATTGTAGCTGCTCTGGCAGCACTTGCGTGCGTATGTATGTGGGGGTGTGGGGATTGGTTTGAACCTGATACTCATTATGAGTGGGACAAGTATCGTCAGGGCAAGAAAGTTGTTGGTTTTTTAAATGATTCTCTAGTTATTGTTTCTGATTATCGTTTTTGGCGAGAAGTTAGGGATGATAATGACGATGAAGTTGCTAATGGTTTTGGTCACCAAGCTTTATATTTGTACAACTATCGTGTGCAAGAAAATGGGCCTAGGTGGATGGATTCTCTGGATAATGGAATAAGAAATGATGATTTTGAAATGATTAGTGGACAACTATCTGATTCTGTTGTTTGGGCGAAAAAAGCTAATGATTTGTGGTTTTGGAAAATAGGTGAGTCTCCTCGTCAAATAAAAATTAATGAAAAATACGATGGATGTTCGCATGAAATTCGTTCATGGCGAATGCGTGAATGGAAAGATGGAAGGATTATTGTTTTAGGAGAGACTACTGTTATAGACTCTTCGGATTCGTATCGTTATATAAAAAACGCTTTAGTTACGTTTGATTCTAACAAAGCTTACTGCCAATACGGCGTTCTTGATACGATAGCTCAAACGATTGTATACAAACGTTTGGATAAAGATTTGGAATGGATAAAAAAATGTGATGATGTCCGAGTGTGGAGTAATGATGTGTATTGCTTTATGCCTGGAGTGTATGCTTTCGAAGCTGTTCTTTTGCGAAATAGTGTCGATACTATTGATATTTCAGTAAAATTTACCACTGGAGATTTCTGGGGGAATGTTTTACGACCTAATGCCAATTTGTGTGGGCTAATTGAGGATTCTGTTGTTTGCTCTGGAGCTGAATGGCGTGGTGGCTTGTCTTTTTACGAAAACGATGAAATCGTTGTGAATTTGGAGTAAGAATAATGTTCAGATGCTTAACTTTGTTGTTGGTGCTTACGATAGTTTGCGAGTCTTGGTCTGTTCCCAAACCGATGGAATCGATTACAAATTACAATGTGATTATGGTACATGGTGCTTATGGCGCCGACAAGGGAATTTCCGAAGACTTGTGCAAAAATGCGTCTGAGGCTAGTTTTGCGCCACGTTTTTTAAATAGCAGTGAAGACGATGGAGCTAATATAGGCTACTATCATAAACCGGGGCGTTTGACAAGTTGGTTGGAATCGCTGTTTTTTGAAGATACAACGAGTTATGACGCGCTTAATCCTTTTTCGGATTATCGACGTAGTCAAGGCTTCCCCTATATCTATTCTTGGCGTGCATTTCGTGATCCTGCGAATAGCTCTATAAATAACGCTCGCGAATTAGGGAATAGGACATGGAAAGGGTGCGGTAAGCGTCGCTCCCTTGTGGAGGAATCTCAGGAAGTCAGGGCTATTTTTGATAATCCAAGTACTGGTCGAAAATATTCTGGTCAAGTTGCGTTGGATTCTATACGTAATTATCCTGATCTCTACCGTCGGCTTCCTTCCCGTTATATCCTTATCGGTCACAGCATGGGAGGCGTAGTTTCTCGCGAATGGATTCAGAACAGCGATTATTACTATGGTGATGTAGATAAAGTTATCACGCTTGATTCTCCGCACGAGGGAACGGGTGCGCTCAATATGCAACTGAACTTGAAGGATGTATCTAGGGCTGCTTTGGAGGGCCTCGGTACATTGGTATTCACTGTGGGCTTGACCGCTGTGACAATGGGCAAGGACCTTACTTGGTATTATACAGGTGTTGTTGGAATGGCGGTTTCGATGGGGATTGCGGGAGGTAACCTTGCGATAGGTTCTGCTGTGGCAAGTGGGCTAGAACATTATCACGAAACAGATTCTCTTGTTTGCTATGTGGATCCCCATGGGAAAGAACGAGATGAGTGCAAACATGTGGGAAATATCTCAGATTTGAAGGCTCTAGATTCGTTACCGGATTCTTTGCCTATGTTCAGAATGCTTGCTGGAAAGCATAGCATGACTTTTACGGATCCAAAGCTAGGAGCGCGAAATGTATTGAGTTTTATTGTTCCTGATGCGCTGACCGTTCCCTTTGCAAATCTGTACGAGCAGGTGTCCGGCGGTGGAGATGAACGTGTCGATTATATAAATTCTGTTACTGGATTTTTGATGGGTATGGTTTCTGGCGCCAATGTGCAGGCACACGGTTCCTCTCTTGTAGAAACAAATAATGGGCTTGCGTACGATACCGATATATTTATGAAGTATAATGTTGACTTGAAGAGAGAAACCTTCAATGCCGCCGCCTATGCAAAGGATTCGACACGTTCTCATACAGCGACGATTCTTACGGATGTTGGAATTGCCTTGCTTGGCGTTGATTTATTGTGCAACATTATTGCGCCGGAAGCAGCGCCTCTTGTAAAAGCTGGTATAGGGGTTGCTGCTGCTGCGAGTCTAGCAACTGCTGTTGGATTTGATGTTGCGACGGGTGTTTCTGACTTGATGGATTCTCACCAAATGCCTCTGTATAAGAAAAATCAGGAAACATGGCATGCGGATTATTCAAATACGGTTTCGCCGATTGCGGGTTCTTCCGTCAACGATACAATAATTAATCCGTTAGTTATGGAAGATTTCCTGTACGAGCGTCCTTTCGTGAACTTGCTTCTTGGCGATGCACATACTTTAGAAATGATAGACAATGACACGACAAACGGGAAAACTGCGACGACAAAATTGAATAAGTCGTGTTTCTATATAGGAAATAGAGATTCGGCAGAATGTGTTGTGGGCTTCTTTGGAGATTCTGTTCAGAATACATCTGTGGCTGAGAATATCTCTGTTTCCAAACTTGAACCCTTGAAATTTCATTCCTCGCAGGACTGGAATGAATTTGGTGTGAAGGTCGATCGTTGGGAAAAGGTTCCCGGTCTTACTTCAAGTGGAACGCAAAATGATACATTGGTCCCCATTCGCCACGTTGAACGTTACAAGTTGCCGAAAATCGTGGTGACCGATTACATCCATAGATATTCTTTTGTTGTGGACGACTTGATGCCTCACCGTCTGCGCGAAATAACCATGAATTTCAATTTCCAGACGGAAATAAAATGGGCGTGTAATGTCAAAATAGACCCGAAGTTGGATACGGCCTGTACCGTTTATGCCGATAAGAACGATGGCAATGGACTTCAACCAATCGGCAAGGTTCCGCATCCGGTGGAGAAAAATGGTGATTTTATCTTTGTTCCTGCCAATTTGCCGGATCAAGCGTTCAAGAACCTGGCCTATTTCCAGAAAGATAACCAGAATGCAGTTACCATCAGTACAGTGAATAAGATTGGGCTCAGCAATACGCAAAGGTTCTTCTATCTGGCGAAGATGACTGAGGATCTATACGAAGCCAAGTGGCCCTTGCCGAACATTGTTGTTACGGGAGTTGACAATTTTAAATTGACAGCAAGTACCCTTGATTATCAAGGATTCCGTATAGACTCTTTAAGCACGGACACCATATTTGTAGATACCGTGTTTACCAAGGACTCCGCTGTTGTTGCCAACGCTAGATTTACGGAACTTCGCATGGGCTTCTCTTCCGACGGCAAAGGCGCTACGCTGACATCGGCACAGAAAAACTCAAATGTTCCCGAAGGGCATTATATCTGGAAAATCAATATTTCCGTGGCCAACGATTCCGATTACAGCGTTGTTCCCTATAGGGTGCCTTTCTCTGTTGACCGTACTCCGCCGCAGGTGACCCTTTCCAAGGAACACGATAGGTTGAATCCTAATCGAACCAATATTTTGGCTCGGGTGGTGAATACAGATTCTACGCCGGATATTCGTGCCATGCGGGCATATATCAGTAAATGGAATGGGAGCCGTTTTGAGTTCCATGCCAAGCTTCCTTCGCTTTATGATGTTTCCAATCCGAATTTTGCGATTTTCCGCGACAGTAGCATCCGCTTTGACGATGGCAAGTATCGTTTGAATATTTTTGCGATTGACCGGGCTCTTCCTGACTATGATGCATATGAAAAAGTCGCTGGACTGGTAAATAAGATTGTTGCCGGTAACGATACGGAAAGTGACTGGAACAGCATTGAGTCGCTAGCCCTGAACAAGACCCGTGATTTTGTAGAGTTCTATGTGGATACGACCCCTCCTGTTTTTACGTTCAGCAATGTTCGTGCCGAAAGGTCTAATTCTGAGCCGTCGCCATTTACTTTGCCTCAAAAGGTAGATACCCTCTTGTATATCGGTGCCGATGACAGATTGAAGATGTCTTATAACGTCAAGGAAAATAATATTGATAGCGCCAGTGTGGTTAAGCTCTATTATTCGTTCATGCATTGGCCTGATACCTCTGCTGCCGATCGTATGGGAGAGTCCGTAACGATAGTTTCTGCCAATGGTTATAATGGGGACTGGCTGGAAAACGACCATATGCTCATCTCGGATGGCGATTATAGAATTAAGGTGACTGCGGTAGATGGGGCCGATAACGAGTCCGAAAAGAAATACGATAAGGTCGTACGCGTTGATAGGATTTCGCCCAATATTGAAACCTTGGTCTCGACAAAACTTGTTTATCCAAAGGACGAAACCTCATTTGGCGCAAAACTTGTCGTGAATGAAAAGCATGATGCCACTGAAAACCGCACTGGGTTCCGTTGTTATAGTCGCGTAAGGGGCGCGGAAAAGACTAGTGCTTGGAAATATATCGACAAAGCATTTGTTGGTGATACGGTTCGCTTTGAAATCATGGCGTCCGATGTGGATACGGCTACCGGGAAACGCTATCTGGAAGTCGGCTGTGCAGATGCTGCCGGTAATATAAGCTATATGACCGATTTGTTCTATGTGGGAACTCAATATCCCGAAATTACGTCCCCTACAGATACGACAAAAGGACTTGACGGAGCAATTCTTGCAATCAAGGGCGTCGCTGCCGCTCCCAGTGCCAGGTATGAGATTACCGCGCGTTATGAACTTTCATACAAGTGTCTCAATCCTGGCTGTGATAATTCATGGCATACGGAGGGAATCTCTAGAAGGGATTCCAATAGGACTCAGCCTATAGAGGGGGTTTTGGGCTTCTGGAATCGAAAGGCTCTCAGCGGAAATTACATGCTGAAATTGGACATGATTCCCTGCGAAACATGTGCTATATTGTCCGACTCGACAAAAATATATTTGGAAACCTACGTGCCGGATTCATCTGACCCGCTGATGAATTTGCAGGTGCAAGACACCGTGTATGTTGATTCGATAAAATCTAAGATTTTGTATTCCATGCGGGGAGATAATCTGTCCAATTACAGTGTTCGGGTCTATGGCTATGACGCGAAGGGCGTTGCCTTGTTCGATGCCGGCACGAACCGTATCAAGGGAAATCCGTTCTATGGAAATCCGGTGGATGAGACTAGGGCGCAGGGCATATGGTTCTACGGAGATTCCGTGATGTGGACTTTGAAGTGGAAAGGACTGAAGGCCGATTCGCTAGTCTTGCGCTATGATTCTACTTCTACAGTGATTTCTTGTGTTGTGGCTAATAAATGTGAAAAAAGGCTAGATTCCATTAGTTCAGTAACATCGCCGTCTTTGCTAGATTCGTTAACATCTCCCATTCCTGAAATGAATCCGATTGTGAATGCGAATGCTATGATGATTTTGACGGGAGAATCAGGAAATGTGACCATTCAAAGTAATTCGGCTTTTTCTGTGAATCAGGCGATAGATACGCTGACCGTGCTTCCTGTTTATTTTGGTTCGCGTTCCGAGACTGGTTTTCCTGGGGCGGGGGCTGTGCCTGTGTATTCTTGGTCGGTGGATCGAGAAAACTATATGTTCAAAAAGGAATGGAACGGTCTGAGTGACGCAGGAACGTATCCGGCAGAAGGGTTCGCAACAATCTATGCGGAAGCCGTTGAAAAAAAGGCTATCGGGAGGGCACGCGTATTCCTGGATTCTGCAAAAGTGTTTCTTGCTTTGCCCGGTTTGAAGGTTGTTTTGCCGTCAGACACCTTGCCTCCGTTCAAACTTTTTAAATTGCCGAAAACAGTAAGCGCATTGCCGGATAGCGTATCCTATGTGGTTGGGAAAATGTCGGCCAATTACGGAATTCGAGGGCGTAAAGCCTACGTGAATGCCTATGTTACGGCCCCTGATGGAACTAAGATAGATGTATTCGAAAATGAACTGAAAAATGCCGGGCCCAATAATACAGCCTATACACTTGTATGGAACGGCATGAAGGAAAAAGAGCATCCCGTAACGAGTGCGGGAACTTATACGCTGACAATCAAGGCGGTGGAGGCGTATCCTGTAGATGCGGAAAATGTGCAGGTGGATTCTATTGTAGCCCCGTTTGAACTTGTGGTTGCCAATAATCTGGATCTCGTAGAGTTGAAAGGCGAAAATTCTAATGGGTTGTGGTTCGACATTCGCGAGGCTGTGGACGACACGATGCATAAAGGCCAGAAACGCTATGAGCCGATTGCCGATTATTTAGTGACGGCGGACGTGTCGGGCTACTACCTTCCTGAAGAGTATCAAAAGCCGTACGAACTTAAATCAACAATTGCAGGAACGCAAAATGTGATTGGATTTAAACCGGAGCGTTTCAGTCTCGGAATCAAGAGACAGAGAGAACGGCTGGATTTGGTGTACTTGACTATGGTGGATCGCCATACGGAGAAAATTACTGGTTGGACTGGTGCGGTTTGTGGAGATCGACATGCTCAAACGGATACGGTAATAACGCAGGGGGTTGTAAGTTTTAGCACTAATGCAAGGACAAACTTTATTTTGGTTGATGTTGTGGCCCAGGATGAAATGGGTTATGACAACGATAGGGATGATGAAACAAGAATTGATTTCTTCGTCATGCTTTTGAAAGACTGGAATGAATTTAAGCCTGAAAAAAATGGTGAGATTTCTGTCAAAGAATTTATGGATTTAAAGAATAATAAATCTGTTTGGAAATTGACCGATTATGTTGATACAAATAGCTCGGAATATTCGGCAAATGATAATGGCGTCCATATCCCGCGACCTGATGATAAATCACATCGTTTTGCAATTATCTCAAACAAAGATATAAATTGTGAAGCAAATATGACGATGAATGAAGATTCTATGAGGGTTTGCTCATATGATAACAAAGCTTATAATCCGGAAGCGAAATTATTTGAAGTAGTCATGTTTGGCAGGAGTGATGCTAATGTCTTTTATGAACATTATCAAACTTTGAATTCAAATTGTTCACATGAACGATGGAGAGAAATTGCCTTTTATATACAGCTCACAATCCCCGATTCCTATTGGAATGCTGGCTTTGGTTACGATAACTTGGTGAACCGAACAATCCGATTTGACGGAACCAATAAGAGCATTTATAATACTGGTACAAGCGGTTACATGGCTGCATTACAGAGTAATATCATCGAAAAACCCACTATTCTTGACACTGCTGTCAAAAACCGTGCGAACAATTTCTTTGATGGCGATAAGTGGACTTTTGACAAATCCTATGGCAAACTGACTCCATATGAAACACAACACCTTCCATTCTTTGGTGCTAACGTGTTGTCGGGAGCGCCAAATGCGTTCCTGTTTCCTGATGAAATTCCCGATACAAACCTGATGTATCCTTCCTATTATGAAGTGAAATTTTATAATGATGATTCCGAAAATTGGAATATGAAACATTATGTTGCCATGGTTCATGGCTATCAGAATGGAAGTCCTGTGAAGCGTTTTTTGAATAGTAGCGTAAAGGATTCTTTAAGAACGCCTTTGCTAGATCACGGTTCTGTTGATTTCTACGTTTCGTTAAATAAGTCTTTTGGAGCGCAAACTGCCGATACTATCAAGTATGTTATTTCGAATCCTGCGCCAAGACCAAACGTATGGAAGAATTCTGTAAAAAATGATTCTGTTAAATTTTATGCAATGGGATCCAAGGTCCACTATTACCCTGGTGACTTTAAAGATGCTGACTGGCTTAATTTGTACTTGACATCTTCAGATAGTACGGGGTTCTTTAAAAATCTTTTAAATTTTATAGATACTAATGGAATTAACAACCCGATAATTCATTATCTCGCTGCAGACTGGAAACCAGATTCGCTTTTGACTTTGGGTATAGATAGTTCTAAGGTGAACGATTCTACGAATTTTTCGACTACAGTTTCTTTCGACAAAGATAAGTATAATTCTGTAAAGCACGCTTTTTATGTAACGCCTTTTGGCTTGCCGGTAAATGCTAGTGCTGGGATGAAGTACGACTATACTTTCCCAGATTCCGTACATTGGGAACATTCAAACGATACGCTTTATTACAATGCGGATTCGTTGCGAGAGGCACTTGTGTATAGGCGAACCAAGGCGTCTCCGATTTCAGAACTTCCATCACCAGTAGATTCGACAATTCTATCAGTTGAAGATTTGGTGAGGTATGGCGACTCAGGCCAAAATAGAGTTGCCCTTATGAACGGAGAGTGGTTCAAGGAACGACGGCTGGGTTCTGCAAGATTGACCCATTTGGATAGTTCCGAACATTCGCATTTCATCGTGGACATGGTAGATCCTTTAGCTAATAATCTTACTGTCCGTTACAGGGATTCTGTTTTGTTAAAACGTCCTCATGAATATGTTGAGATGGTTGGCCGTCTAACTTCTGGAATAAATTATGATATTTCCTATTTGAAAGATTCTGTATTCCATTACATTGGTTCCTTTACAGGAACTGGCAAGAGCGAACATCTGAAATGGTTCGATATGAACCATTTGCAGGGGAATACTTCGTTTATTCTTACATGGGGTGGCTTGAATGGTTCCTCCAATATGAATTATGCCCAATATGACTTGAATGTGGGTACTCCGGTGGGAACTTCTGACGACAAAACTGTGAAATCTCTATTTGGTGAGGTCTCAGTGTCGTTTGGTTCCGGTGCTATGGATATTCCGCGTGATGTGACAGTTCGTACGACTTCTGCCGAAGAACACCAGTTTGATGTTTTCAATAATGCTGCGTTGACGGGGCCGATAATTGAAGTGTTGCCTTCTATGGAATTCTCAGATAACACAAAATATCCTCGGATCCAAATGAAACTTTCCAGAAAAGAAATTGTGCAGGCAGGACTTACGCCGGATAGGGTACGGCTATACAAGGTGGATTTCAAGAATGGACAGTTTGTCCCCTTGTCTCATGTTTTGTATGGCTATTTGAATGATGAGGGTAAGGCTGCTGTAAGTGGTGCAATTGCGGACAGCGCCACTTGTGAAAGTTGGGATGATTCCGGTTGTTATGATGAAAACAACTGGGCTTATATGTTGATTTCTGGTGAAACAGCCACGTTCTCCGTTTTTGCGGCTCTGGATTCCGTGAAGGCATCTACGAAGATTGTTACCATGGAGATTTTGCCGGAAGTGGCCGTGACTTTGGAACGTGAAATTCGTATCGTTGGGTCTGCTGATTTTGATTTGTATTTGGATAGCGCGTTGTCGCAAAAACTTCCGTGGCGGAAGGATTCGCTTGGACGTGTGATGGTGACTCTTCCAAATCAGGATTCTACTTATATTTATGGTGTTGCCAGAAATGCTTTTGGCGATGAGGGCTTTGGTCGTCCTACGAAGGTCCTGGCAATCGTTGTTCCACCGAATCTTGTGTGCAATATTCCACTGGATACATTATGGTTGGGCTTGGATAACGGATATATGGAACTTTATCCGAATTGTAATCAGCTTGGTTTCGGGGTGTTTACCTTATATAAAGGTACGAAGGGTGTTGCAAACAAGAAAGGAAACTTGCAAGATACTCTACGATTTGATGGTGAATATGGTGGATTGAAAATAAAGGATGGTGTTTATGCGTCTCGTTATGAAGCAAGTTCGTTAGTTTCTACGCAAGCCCAATTTGTTGGACCAGTTGTCATTACAGACTCTGCGCGACCGATTATAACTGAAGAGAGGCTGGAAGAATCTTCGAATGCTATTGATCGTCACTTTGATATTTCGTTCAATGTCGCTGATGACGAATCTGGCATATATAGTGTTAAATTGTGTTGGATTCTTGGCCAAGATACGTTAGGGACAACCTCTGTACTTCCGGATTCTTTGGGTAATGTGTCTGTATCGAAGATCATTTCTCGTTATGCAATGAATAAGTGTTTGGGCTGCAATTTGACTGCATCTATTGAGGTTCAGGATTATGGTCATAATTTGGCTACACGGAGGCTTGTTTCCGAGGAATTGTGGCCGTATCCTATGGGAATTGCCCTTTGGTATCCGGCATCGGAAGGCTCTGGCAAAACGGCAAAGGAAAGAATCGGTACCGGTCATCATTTGAATCTTTCCATGTTACGTCCATGGCTTTCTGGAAGTGGCTTGTACTTCTATCATCCTGGCGATAGCGCTGTTGGTGCGGGAAGGGTGGATCTTGGTACGAGTAGCGAATACTCTATGGAAGTTCGAGTGAGTCCGGGCAATGCCCAAGATACTCTCTGGCGTCGGGTGATGGGATTCGTGGGAACTTCCGGCATGACGATTGAAGTCCAGAACCAGGGAAGGAACTTACGCCTTGTCGAGAATAATAGAATATGGACATTGCGTGGATACTTGCCATCAAATGCATGGTCACATGTTGTTGTGACCGTAGATTCTCAAGATGTTCGATTCTACATTGATGGGGCTATGGTAAAATGCATGCCGGCATTACCTATGGAACGGGAATTCTATGGCACGTTCTCCATGGGTGAACTGGAGAGCAAGAATTTTGTCGGACATGTTGCTGATGTCCGGTTCTATACGAAGGCTTTGAATGGAGATGAAGTCCTTGCCTTGACTCTGCCCATAACGGATGAGAGCGCTACTACAGAAATTCACACAATAATTGTTCTTGGGAACGAAATGGAAGGTGCTGGCAGACAGTTCTCCTGTGCCGTCTCAGGAAACGGCTACTTTGTCGGAAGTGATGCTGGAACGGGTCTGAATATGTCTGTCGTTATTCCAGCGTCTGCGGACTACAAGGCAATCGTGTATGCCCGCTCTGCAAAAAAGACTAGTGCAGTGATTAAAATCGGTGCGCAGGGTGCTACAACGTATTCCGGTTCCGTTAAACTTGAAAATACTTGGAGACCTGTGGAAATCGCAAATGTAAAGATTCCGCTGAATTCCGGCATGCAAAGGATTACGTTGAATGTTCCTGATGGAGTTCAGATTGCGGGCATCGCATTCACCAATGGTGATGAAGTGAAGCCTTCGCAAATTTCTTGGAAGTCTAATAGCGAAATTGCTGGTAATGAAACTGCTGTTGTGCAAAAGGTGAAATCTTCTGTGCGTTTTGAAGGATATCCTTCTGACAAGACTATGATTCGTCCCCGAATCCGTTTGAAGAATATTTCATCTGAAACGATAAATGGATTCAAGGTCCGTTATTACTTCCGCGGAGAATCGCCGGAGTCAGTCAATGCCGATGCCTACTTCCCGGGGGAAGACTCCCTTGGCCTGGTTGTTAGTGCTGAAGGCTATAATACTGGTTACGTGGAGTGGGTCTTTGATACAACGCGTATCTTGCCTGGCGGGCGCCCATACTTTGGTGATGGTCCCCTTATGGGCATATACAATGATGGAAATGTCCCGTGGTATGCTGAAGATGATCCGTCTTATGTTCTTCCCGGAATGGCGGCCACAGATGTCGATGGTTTTATCGATGATTTCGGCATCGTTGTTCTTGATTCGGAGAACAATCTGATTGGTGGCCATTGCGTAGAAATGGAGGATCCTATAGAAGCCACGCCTCCTTCCGTTCGAGTCTTTGCTGCTGATATGCGCGATGACCAAACTAGGGCTAGTGAGATTGCTTTGAAACTGGAGAATCTGGGTGGTGCGTCGTTACGCAAGTATGATGTCCGTTACTACTTCCTTGTTGAAGAAGGTTTGCAGCCGATTTTTGATATCAACTATCAGCCTTTGTTTGTTGATGGTGCAGAGATGGTTGCTCTTGGCAACAGTCGCTATCAGGTGAACGTACATGTTGGCGATGTTTCCTTGGCTCCACATAATATGTGGGCAGACGAATTCAAGTTTGCCATTCATGTAGGAAACTGGGACCCGTTGTGGAATGCGTCCGATGACCCGTCTCATGAAGGGCTTACAAAGTCCTATGTTGTGACATCGAAAATATGCGTTTATGATTCTACGGGCAAGAAAATATATGGTGATGACCCCGTCTGGGAAGAACCGAAAATCGTTGCGTCGCATGACAATCA
Organism: Fibrobacter sp. UWEL; assembly: GCF_900142535.1. Classification (NCBI taxonomy): domain Bacteria; kingdom Pseudomonadati; phylum Fibrobacterota; class Fibrobacteria; order Fibrobacterales; family Fibrobacteraceae; genus Fibrobacter; species Fibrobacter sp. UWEL. The sequence continues at coordinate 1,756 of NZ_FRBE01000035.1, read as the reverse complement.
GGATTTCTTGGTTGCCGATTATGGCTACGATTCCGGAGTGTCTGTCCCTGTGATACGTACTCCTGAGGGCTTGATTGTTTCCCTTGACGGCTATCCATATGTTCTGCTCGATCTAGTCTATGCAAATGGTATTCCAATCCGCAGAATCTATTCTGGCACGATAATGCCGGGTGAACAGTTTATTACTGTGGATTGGACGGGCATAGACTTGAGTCATACGTATCTTGTTCTGCGTAAGAATTCGCAGATTGTATCGACGAAACTTTTATCTAATTTATAATGGAGCTTGATTATGAAAAAGATTGTGCAAATTTTGTTGACCGCCTTTGCAACGACAAGTTGCTTTGCTCTTGATATCAATGCTGTATTCGATAATCAAAAGAAGGCTGCTTTCCCTGATACTGCGGAAATCATTATGCAGACTACAGTGACATTGCCGGGGATGGCTTCTCAGACTGTAAGGACGTCAATTCTGACTGCTGGTAGTGACAAGTCTATTACGACGGTTAAGTCGCAGATGATGAACATGCAAATTGTGAAAAATGGAGATATAATCCGTGTGACAGATTTGAAAACTGGAAAAAGTTTGCCAAGTCAAAGCGGATTACAGAACGAGCCTACGGATATCACTTCGCAAATGGGAAGACCCGAAGATTATAAAGCGCCCGTAAAAGAAAAGGGGCTTTGGAAAATTGTTCCTAAAGATGAATCTAAACCAGTCTTTTTCTATTCAGATAAGAACCGTCGTGTTGTGAAAATGATAGCCAAGATTCCTATGGATGCTCTTGGTGGTGTTGCAACTGCGAAAACAGAATATAAATATTGTGATAATAGCTGTCAGCTACCGGGAACACTTTCTAGTGTGGAAATAAAAACACTGATGCCTAATGCTCAGGTATCTAATGTGAAGGTTGATGTTCTTTCGGCAAAGCGTCGCAGCAATCTTCCAATGGCTTTGTTTAATATAAAATAACAAAAGGAACTTGTATGAAACGATTTCTTTTCGGAATAGCTTTGCTTGGATTGCTGGCTTGCAACAGCGACGAAGGCTCGTCTACTGGTCCCGCTCAAGAACCGGTGACTGTAAACTGGTCTTTGAGCGGAACATTTGGTGGAGGGAAAGTTGATTCTGTAAATGTGGATACCCATGTGAATGGCCTGGTTTCTCGTTCTGGCTCTTCTAGGGTCCATCTGAATGGCTATGATACGGGTTATTTTGAAAACACAGTCCAACTGACGCACTTGCAGAATATGACCCATGTTTCAGCTTCCATAGATGCAGATGGCTACTTCTCGTTCGATAATATGGAATTATTCGGGCTGCGTGATGGAACGAATTCGGTTAGGATTACTCCAAGTGCGAAAGCCAATGTTGTTTTAAACCCGGAATCATTTATTCTGTATTCGAATCGATAGGGCTGAAATTATAAAAATAATAACGAAATGCTTTGTGCACTGCTTTCTAGTGCTTAACTTAGATTAGCGTTAATTACTATTTTTAAGCTAAAGGATATACTATGTTTCGTGAAGTAAAGAAAGAAGAGACCTTCCCGCAGATCGAAGAGCGCGTGCTCGGATTGTGGGATAAGGATGATAGCTTTAAGAAGTCTCTGGACAGCCGTCCGGAAACTGCACCCTATACTTTCTACGATGGCCCTCCGTTTGCAACTGGCCTTCCGCACTATGGTCACTTGCTGGCTGGTACCATCAAGGATATCGTTCCCCGTTACTGGACCATGAAGGGCAAGAAGGTTCC